>NZ_JBEXMX010000070.1:0-29678 GCF_040610755.1 Gordonia sp. NPDC003585
GTGTTCCCGCTCGCGGGATTCGGCGATGGTGCACGCCAGCGCGGCCAGCACCACCCCGGCCACGGTCAGTCCCACGAACACCGATTCCCACGACCACCGCGCCAGCAGCAGTCCCGAGCCGAGGATCCCGAGCACCGCACCGGACCCGGCGACCCCAGCCCACACCCCGACCGCGCGCCCGCGATGCGCTTCGGGCAGCCCCGCGGTCAGGATCGACAGGGTCGAGGGCATCACCAGTGCCGCGCCCGCGCCCGCCGCCGCGCGGGCCGCGATCAGCCACACCGGCCCCGACATGAGCAGCGGCAGCGCCGAGGCCACGGAGAACACCGCCAGGCCCGCGATCAGCACGACGCGGCGCCCGTAGCGGTCACCCACCGCGCCGGCGGGCAGGACCAGGCACGCCAGGATCAGGGTGTAGCCGTCGACGATCCAGGTCAGCTGCGATTGGGTCGCCCCGGTCGCGACCGCGATCAGCGGCAACGCCGAATACAGTGCAGCCATCGCCGCGACGACCAGCGCCACCGCCAGGCACGACACCGTCAGCATCCACCATTCGGCCCGCGCCAGCACACTGTGACCGTCAGTCGTTTCCGGTGCGTTCACCGGCACCTCCCACCCGACGAAACCATCGGTATCGCTTCGCTACCATGAGTATCACAGGCGAGAGTGGTTGCGATAGAGTCGAAATCGGACACATTCACCGCCGCCCGTTTCCTTGGAGGTCTTCCCGACCATGACCACCCGCGACCAGGCCGACACCCGCACCGGACCCGCCGCGCCCCACTCCGCCACCGGCGAGCAGGACGCGGATCTCGATCAGGCCGATCCGCGGTTGGCGCGCTCGCGGGCACGGTTGCTCGACGCGGCCACCCATCTGCTGGCCACCGGCGGTATCGACGCGGTCACCATCGACGCGGTCACCCGCACCTCGAAAGTCGCGCGCACCACCCTCTACCGGCACTTCGGCAGCAGCACCCACCTGCTCGCGGCCACCTTCGAACGCCTACTCCCACGCGTGGACACCCCACCCGACGACGGGCCCGTGCGCGAGCAGTTGATCGCGTTGCTCACCGCCCAAGCCGACCTGATCGAGAACGCTCCCCTCCAGCTGACCACCCTGTCCTGGCTGGCCATGGGATCCATTACCCCCGACCCCGGCGCACCCCCTGACTCGGGCGCGGTCACCTCCCTGCGCGCCCAGGTCATCCGCCGCTACCGCGAACCGTTCGACCACATCCTCACCAGCCCTGAGGCCCGCGCCCACCTCGGCGACCTCGACACCACCTTCGTCATCATCCAGCTGCTGGGCCCGATCGTCTTCGCTCGCCTCACCGGGCTGCACAGCATCGACCACCACGACTGCGCACGCCTGGTCGACGATTTCCTCACCGCCCACCACAACCACAACACCCGCAAGTAAAACCGACAAAAGCCCGCACGTACGGAGGTCGGGTCAACGGCTCTGGCTCAATTCGGGTGTGAGGGATACCAGAGCCGTTGATCGAACACTCCTGGACGAGGCCGCTGCTGCGTCGTCGTGTCCCGTGTCAAGTAGTTGGCAGGTTTTCGGTCTCGGGGAAAGTTGGGGATCCGAGGGCCGACCAGGCCAGGGTGGATCTGGATCGGCCGGTTCCAAGCGATGGCTTCGTGCGGCCGGACGGTGTTGTGCTCGACCCGGTAGGCGTCAGCGTGCTTCACCACGGCCAAGACGTCATCGATCTCCTCGAGGAACAGTCGCTCGTACTTCAGCGACCCGAAACCGCGTTCGCGCGAGCCGTTCTGGCCCGGCGACCTGACTCGGGTACCGACGTGGCGCAGTTCGGGGTGTGCGGTGACGAACGCCTCGAAGCGGAACGACCGGAACGGGCCGCCGTTGTAGGTCACGATCGTCGCCGCGGGCTCGAGACCACGGCCGGGCTCGCGTGGGCACGTTTCGGCCAGCGGGTGGTCGTACGACTGCTCGTAGTCGGCCAAAGCGCGCTCGATCGCGGTGATCGCGTTCGTGCTGGTTCGCCGTCGGCGACACATGCCAGGGATGCTCGTATTTGCTCCAGTAGTCCCGGCAATCCGCGATACGCCACGTCCCGCCAGCGGTGGTCTCGAACTCACTGAAGTCCAAACGCTACACCTGATTCGGGCCGGTGGGCTCGGCGGCGAACGCAGCCTTGCGGCTGGCGGCAGCAGACCCTCGTCTCGCAGGCACCGCAGCACGGTCGCCTGCGACACCGGGTGCCCGTCGCAACGGCACATCGCCCACACCTTGCGATGGTCGAACCGGACCGCCGCCAGCACTGCAGGTGGGAATTTTCGCAGGTACCAGCAGGAAGTATCCAGGGCCGCCAAGTGGCCGTGATCGCGCGGCAGTCGAGGTTTGGCCTGCGAGGTTCTCGGCTGACTCAGCGTGGGGTATGTCGCACCACCCGGTCTGCGTTCGCGGCGTGACTGAAGAGAGGCTTGATCACGTCCTTTGTGCGGTCGGTCAGCGTGACGAAACTGCGTTCATCGATCCGACCGACGTCGCCGGTGCGCAACCAACCGTCCTGAAACTTCTCCCCGTCATCCTCTTCGCCGATGTACGAGCCGGTGATCCAAGGTCCGCGCACCTGCAGCTCGCCGACGGCTTCGCCGTCGTGCGGGAGCTCATTGCCCGCGTCGCCGACGATCCTCAATTCCACACCTGGAACCGGACGGCCTTGAGTGGCTCGCAGGCGCCACCGCTCCTGCGTGTCGAGCGATGCCGGCGGACGCGCGACGGTGGCCAGCGGCGAGGTCTCGGTCATTCCCCACGCCTGGACAACCTGTACGCCGTACTTCTCCTCGAAGATCTCCATCAGGTGAACGGGCACGGCGGAGCCACCGCAGGCAACCAGGCCGAGAGAGGAGATGTCGTAGCTGGGGTTGGCCTCCACGAAGTTCAGCACGTCGTTCCAGATCGTCGGGACCGCGCCTGCGACGGTTGGCTTCTGGGCATCGATGAGCCGTACCAGCGGCTCGGCCTGCAGGAACCGGTCAGGCATGAGAAGGTCGGCACCTGCCATGAGGGCGGCATAGACCAGTCCCCAGGCGTTGGCATGGAACATCGGCACAATAGCGAGGATCCGGTCATCGCAGCCGACTCGCAGTCCGTCGGCGGCGCAGGCCGCCATCGAATGCAGGTAGGTCGACCGGTGGCTGTAGGCGACGCCTTTGGGGGTCCCGGTGGTACCGGAGGTGTAACACATGGCGGCTGCTGACTGCTCATCGAGGTCAGGCCAGTCGAACGTCTCGGGCTGAGCGGAGATGAACTCCTCGTAACCCACGACTGTGAGCCCGTCACGGTGCAGCGGGGTGAGGTCCACCCCCCCCGGTCACGACGACGGTGTGCACACTGGTGATGTGCGGCAGCACGGGGGCCAGCAGCGGGACCAGGCTTCCGTCGAGAATCACGACCCGGTCCTCGGCGTGGTTGCCTATGTAGACGAGTTGATCTGAGGCGAGGCGTAGATTGAGAGTGTGCAGTACCGCGCCCATCGAGGGCACCGCACAGTAGGCTTCCACATGTTCCTGGTTGTTCCACATAAAGGTTGCGACGCGCTCATCGCCTGTGATCCCGCAACCGCGCAACGCGTTGGCCAACTGGGCGGACCGCCGTCCGATCTCGGCGAACGAGGCGACCTTCACGCTCCCGTCGGGCTGCAAGGTCCGCACGGTTGCCGAGCCATGCACACTCGAGCCGTGGCGCAGAATCGCCGCAGTTGTCAACGGGACGTTCATCATCGTGCTCTGCATAGCATTCCTTGTTGAGAGAGTTGCCTTCGAACACAGCGATCCGGAGACCGAGCGTCCGGGGAAAAGTGGGGCTGTCAGCGATCTGCAGCCATAAGCGAGCTTGAAGCAGACTCCAGGGACTCGACCAGGTCCAACTCCAGCTCTGGCAGCCGGCTAGCCGCCAAAGACATCCCGGCCGCGCGCGCTCGCACATCAACGTCGCGCCGGATACCGGCACGTGCAGTCTCGGTCCATGCCTGCGCACAACGGCTGGCGGAGACGGCGAGTTGAGCGGTGGCGAAGTCGCCGGTCAGGCGTGCGACATCCGCGCAGCCATCGGCGAGCAATCGGCGGAACAGCCCGCCGCCGGTACCTGCCTTCTCGATAAAAGCGCTCAGGCTGAACAGGAGGATCTCGAGGTCGTCTATCGGAAGATCGGCCCAGGTCCGAACGTCGGCCGCCAGCTGTACGACCGCAGCTAGGCCCTCGGCCCCGGCCGCCGCTGTCGTGAGATCGACGATCCCGGGCTGCGACGGGCGGCGCATACTGGCCGCGGACTGGCGAAATGCCTCTGCCGCTACTTCCGCCACGTCTGGCAGCGCGTCCGGCCAGATGATGCGGTAGGTGCAGTGGCGCGTCGGTTCCGGGAAAGACTTCGAGGACCGCGCCCGAGCCAGCGCATCGAGCGGGACCTCCTGCACCTCGGCGCGGTCATTGTCCACGACAAAAGCGATCCCCTCGGCCTCGTCGTGACCGATCACGACGATATCGTGGCGACTCATCCGCAACTGGACCCGCAGGTACGGCAACTCACCGATGTCGCCCCACACCAGACTGGGTCTGCCTGCTTCGATCTCGTCGAGAACCCATGACCATCCCTCGCGAGGATCGTCGGTCGTGAGAACGTGGACCTGTCCGCCGAGTCGGCGGGGTAGATCGACTTCGAAGTCGGCACCTCGTCCCACCAGGTACAGCGGTGGGACGAGGTCGCTCGACCGGAGGTAGGATAGCCCCACCGCGCCACCGAGCGCGAACACCAGACCTTCGTCGGGCGGTCCATCCCACCCCAGACCATGCCAGTGCAGAAGATCGCGCATCGCGCCAGAGCCGCAATGCCCCGCCATCCGATGCGGGTAGTCCTTGATCAGGGTTCTGCGGGGCATAGGAGTTCCTCTTCGGTGGATCGGCGCACGACGGGGTTCGAAGACTGGATCAGTTGCTCCGGATTCTGTCCAGGTAGGCCTGGCGTATCCTCATGTCGACGTCGTCGAGGAACACCGAGTCCGTGCCCAGGGCCGATCCGAGCCAGGTAGCCAACCGACCGGGGACGAACTTCATCGCGGCGACCATGCCGCCGGCGAGGCGGGTGACACGCACGAAAGAACGCGGATTCTCGATCAGATCGGCTGTCGCTCGAGCGATCTCCTCGGGCTCGGCGTTGCGCAGTCCTTTGGCCCCAGCCGTCCCAGCGACGAGCTCGGTGTTGGTGAACGTAGGCCGGACCGTGGACAGCTGGACCCCGGACTTGCGGTATTCCTGTCGTGCTGCCTCAGTGAACCCGATGACCGCGAACTTGGTGCCGCAATAGGTCGCCAGACCGGGTACGGCGAGCTCACCGGCCAGTGATGCGGTGTTGATGATGTGCCCGGCACGCCGCGGCAGCATCCGTTGGAGGGCGAGTTTGGTCCCGAAGATGACTCCCAGGACGTTGATCTCGACCTGCCGCCGGGTCACCGCGTCGGCTTCCTCGTGGGCGTGCCCGGTGGGCATGATGCCCGCGTTGTTGATCAGCACGTCGAGGGGGCCGAGGCCCCCCTCGACCAGGTCGAGAAATTCGCGGAACGAGTCGGGATCGGTGACATCGAGGCGGGTGACGACCTTCACCCCGAGCTCGACGGCGGCCTCTTTGGCACGTGCCTCGTCGACGTCGCCGATGGCGACGCGGTGGCCTCGTCGGATCAGCTCCTTCGCGGTCTGGTAGCCGATGCCGCGGGCTCCGCCGGTGATCGCCACAGTCTTGGCGGCAGTGTGGGGGATGTGCGTCGTCACTTGCTGTTCTCCTTGTTCAGGCCGAGGCGTTGCCACAGGCCGCGGCCGGCTGCCGCGCGCAATACTCTTTCGGCGATGGCCGCACGCCGGGAGGTGTACGGGTACCACGTGAGTTCTCGTGCCGGGACAGGAATCCGCGGCTCGGTCACCGCCTGGACCCGGCAGTACTTGTGCAGCCCGTAGGCACCGCCGAGCCGCGCACCGATACCCGATGCCTTCCATCCACTGTGCGGCAGTGTGGTGGCGAAGAGGTTGCTGAAGACGTCGTTGATGTTGACCGCACCCGCGTCCAGGCGTTTCGCAATGCGCTGTGCCCGAGCGTGGTCGCGGGTCCACACCGTCGCAGACAGGCCGTACGCCGAGTCGTTGGCCAGACGGATGGCCTCGTCTTCATCCGCGACCAGCATCACCGGGATCGTGGGGCCGAAGGTCTCCTCGGTCATGCAAGCCATCGTGTGGTCGACACCGACCAGGACGGTCGGAGCGTAGTAGTTCCCGACCGCACTCCGGGTTCCGCCGGCCAGGACCCGCGCACCCGCCGCCACCGCCTGGCTGACGTGGCGATCGGCGATCTCGACCTGCCTCGCAGTGACCATCGCACCCACGTCGTCACCTGTCGCCGCACCCTGGGCCAGGGAGCGCACCCTCTGCGTCAGCCGGGCCACGAACTCGTCGTAGATCTCAGCTACCACGTATACCCGCTCGACGGAGATGCAGACCTGCCCTGCGTTGAACAGACCGCCCCACGCGATCCCCTCCACCGCACGAGCAAGGTCGGCGTCCTCCAGCACTATCGCCGGATCCTTACCGCCCAGCTCCAGGCTCACCGGCTTCAGGTGCTCGGCGCAGCGGATCGCGACCGCACGCCCGGTGGCTGTCGAGCCGGTGAACTGCACGAAGTCAGCGGCGTCCACCACCGACGCACCCGCTTCGCCGGCACCCACAACATGGGCCAAGACCGGAGGGGCGCCGATCTCGTGCCAGCCCTCGACGACCCGCGCACACGTCAGTGGCGTCTCCTCCGAGGACTTCGCCAGGACCGCGCATCCGGCAGCCAACGCGGGCGCTGCATCCATGAGGAAGAGGGTGATCGGGAAGTTCCAGGGCGTGATGAGCCCGACAACCGGATATGGGTGGTAGGTCTTGGACAGCCGCTTCGGCAGACTCAACAGACTCGAGGACCTGACCTGCTCGCCAGCGAGAAACCTCTCGGCGTTGTCAGCGTAGTAGGTGATGAATTCGCACGACGCGGTCGTCTCCACGAGGGCATCTGGGCGCACCTTGCCCGTTTCGGCTTGCAGCAGATCGGTGAGCTCGTCGGTGTGAGCCAGGATCCAGTCCCGCCAGCGATGCAACCATCTGGCGCGTTGCCGCGGGCCAGCCTCGACCCACCCGACCTGGGCGCAGCGGAGGTCAGCCGCGACACCGTTCACGGTCTCGCGATCATCCACAGGGACGGTTGCGATCAGCCGGCCATCGGCTGGGTTGCACACGTCCAAGGCGTCCGCTGCGGTCGCCGTGCTCATCGGTCCTCCAGGGGTGAGTGGAACCCACCGGAGATCCCGTCGGGCTGGGTGCGGCTGGTGGGTGTGTCGGTGAAAGCGTCAGCGATCACGTCAGCGCGCTTGAACATCAACGGTCCATAGGTATGCCGAAGCTCGGTCAGGATCGCGTTCAAAGGCAGATCGTCGAAGATGCCGCGCTCGCGGACGTACTCCATATGCTGGGCTCCGTCGGCGGTGAAGGCGTGCAGGAGTGCGTCGCGATCACCGTCGAAATCCACCGGCGGCACACCGAAACGCGCACACAACTCGGTGTTGAACGCAGGCGTCGCCTTCAACCACCGGCCGTCGATGTAGAGACGGCTGTAGCCGTGATAGACGAACAGGTCTGTGCCGCCCATGAGCGCTCGCAGCGCTTCGGTCTGCAGGTGATTGCGGACGTCAGCGAAACCCAGCAGCGCCGGAATCCCTGCCGCTCGGCACACCGCGGTCAAGAGCACCGCCTTCGGGACGCAATAGGCGCGCCCGGACTCGAGGACGAAGCTGGCTCGATAGTGGGCGGGATTGTCCGACACCGTGTAGGGGTCGTACCAGATCTGGTCACGGACGGCGGTGAAGAGGCGATTGGCCTTGTCCCGGTCGGTGCTCGCATCCCCAACCGCGGCGGCGGTGAATGCCCGGACGGACTCGTGCTCGATGTCGAGGAAGTCGGTCGCCCCCAAGAACGCCACCGGTGCCGGATTCATCTGCGCTCCAGGGTGATCGGCAACCCGTCGACAGGAATGGGGAGCGAGGTGTTGTCCCATCTCACTTCATACTGGTCGGGGACCGACCAGGTGTAAGTGCGCAGCATGTGGTGCAGGATCGCCTTGACCTCGAGGGTGCCGAAGTGCAGACCAATGCACTTGTGCACTCCTCCGCCGAAGGGGATCCACCCGAAACGGTGATTCTGGTCCTCATGGCGCGGCTCGCTGAAACGGTCGGGGTCGAAGGTGTCGGGCTCGGTCCAGCACGACTCGTCGAAGTGGTTCACCGCAGGAGCCACGGCCACCAGGGTGTCCGCCGGGATGTGGCGTCCGGCAATCTCCACGTTCTCGATCGTCTTGCGCATCACGATCGGCACGGGCGCCACGAGGCGCAGCGTCTCCTTGATCACCAGGTCGAGAGTCGCCATCGAGTCCAGGTCGTCGATGTCGGGGCGGCGTTCACCGAGTCGGTCGGACTCGGCCCGAGCCCGTTCCTGCCAGGCTGGGTGCTTGGCGAGGAAGTAGGCGGCAGCGGTGGTGGTGATGGTCGAGGTATCGTGGGCCGCCATCATCAAGAAGATCATGTGGTTGACGACGTCCTCATCAGTGAACGCCTCACCGTCGGCCGTGCGCGCATGGCACAGCCCCGCAAAGAGGTCGTCTCCCTGGGCACTTCGAGCCGTCGGCAGATGCCGGGTGAAGTAGTCCTCCAGGAGCGTGCGCCCATGGACTCCGGCGCGCCACCGAGTCCCCGGCAGCGGGAAACGGATGATCGAGCTGGCTGCGCGCACGGTGGCCACGAAGGCGTCGTTGATGGCGTCAGTGTCCTCGCTCCCTCCCCGACCTGCCATGAAGACCTCCGTTGCGACGTCGAGAGTCAGGGCCTTCAACAGTGGGTAGATGCGCGTGGACCGGCCCGCTGTCCACCTGCGGATGCTGGTCTCCAGCGTCGGGCCGAGCTGGTCGACGTAGCCGGCGAGCCGGTCGCGGGTGAACGCCTCCTGCATGATCCGCCGATGCATCCTGTGCTCGTCGAAGCTCATCAGCATCAGGCCCCGGTGAAAGAAAGCATCGATGAGATAGGTCCACCCGTCCTGGGAGAACGACTTCGCCTTGGTCGTCAGCGCCTCCTGTGTGGCATCCGCGCCCGCCACCATCACGATTCTCGTGCCGAAGGCGCCCATCCACCAGACCGGTCCGAAGCGTTGGTACCTGGCCCGGGTGAAGTTGGAGCCGAACCTGATGTAGTCCAGGGTGTGACCGAGCAGAGGCATGCCCGCGGTCCCTCGGACGGGCTCGAGCCCCGACCCCGCCGGGGGCGGGGCGAGCTCACGAACAGGCCACTGGTCGCTGACCCCTAGCAGGGTCGCGTCGGCCCGACTCGGCAATGGTGCCAGGAATACCGACGAGAGCCGCTCACGACCCTTCGCCAGCGGGAGCTGGATGATGTTCGTCACTGACGTTCCTTTCCGAAATGTGGGCCCGTACTCGCTGTTGTCGTACCATCGCCGCCAAGGGACCGATCACCTCAGACAGAGCCTGCGAGCACCAGTTCGGTCCGGCCAATGGGGAGTCGCTGCGTGATGACCCGCTTGCTGAACATGAAGTGACGGGGCCGGTTGATGCAGTCGGCGGCGATGAGCTCGCCCGCACGCAGGTAGAAGCAGGTGAAGTCGCGGTCCCGGGTCGGGTCGCCGCTGAGGACGACTTCGTCGTACCCGGTGTTGAGACCGGCGATCTGGAGCTTGAGATCGTATTGATCCGACCAGAACCATGGAAGCGCCGCGATCATCTTGGACTTGCCGCAGACGGTCGCGGCCGCCACCTTGGCCTGCTCACCCGCACTCGGCACGGACTCCAGGCGTATGCGACGGCCGTAACGGGCCATGTCATGGCTGGCGCAGTCCCCAGCCGCCACGATGTCGGGGTCGCTGGTCCGGGTCTGGTCGTCGATCACGACGCCGTTGTCGACGACCAGACCCGCGGCGGCGGCGAGCTCGGTGTTCGGCTCAACGCCGATACCGACAATGACGAGGTCGGTGGGAATTGATTCGCCACTGGACAGGAACACCTCGCGGACCCTGCCGTCACCTGATAGAGCTTCGACCAGCGCGCCCGTCCGGATGTTCACGCCCTCCTCCCGGTGGATCCGGTCGAAGAACGCCGATACAGCGGGGGCGGTGACCCGTTCGAGGACGCGCTCGGTCGCCTCGAGTACAGTGACCTCCAGACCGAGCGCACGCAATGAGGCGGCCGTCTCCAGTCCGATGTAGCCGCCGCCGATGATCACAGCCCGACACCCGGGGCTGGTGGCCTCTCGGATCATCTCGACGTCCGCAGCGGTGCGTAGGTAGTAGACGCCGACCAGGTCGGCCCCCGGGATGGAAAGCCGTCGAGGGCGGGCCCCAGTGCACAGCGCGAGCTTGTCGTAGGGCAGCGCGTCGCCGGTGCTCAACACGAGATGACCAGCCGAGCGGTCGATCGCCTCCACCTTCGCATTCAGGAGTTGGATCCCCTGCTCGGTGTAGAATTTGGCGCTGCGGATCGCGAGTTCGTCGAGCGTGCTCTTCCCCGCCAGGTAACCCTTCGACAGCGGCGGGCGTTGATAGGGCAGCGCCGACTCCTCGCCGATGAGGACGATCTCACCGGTCCACCCTTCCTGGCGCAGACTGGCCGCGAGTTGGGCCCCGGCATGGCCGGCCCCGACGATGAGGGCCCGCTGCGAGGTCATGCGCTGGATTTCGGGGTGAGGCGGACCATCATCTTGCTGATGCCCCTCACGAAATTGGACTGCACGTACTCTGGCTCGCCGACGACCTCGATATTGTCGAAACGGGGAAGCAACTCCTCCCACAGGATCCGCAGCTGGAGCTCGGCCAGCCGGTTGCCCATACAACGATGGACGCCGAAGCCGAAGGAGATGTGGTTGCGGGCGTTGGCCCGGTCGATGATGAACTCATCGGGCCGTTCGAACACGCGCTCGTCGCGGTTGCCCGAGGCGTACCACATCACTACTTTGTCGCCCTTGCGGATGAACTGCCCGTTCAGAATGGTGTCGGCCTTGGCGACCCGGCGCATATAAGCCAGCGGGGTTTGCCACCGGATGATCTCCGAGCCCATGTTGGGGATCAGGTCGGGGTTTGCCTTCAGCTTCTCGAACTGATCGGGGAAGCGGTTCAGCGCAAGAACACCGCCGCTCATCGAGTTGCGGGTCGTGTCGTTGCCTCCGACGATCAGCAGCACGAGGTTGCCCAAGAATTCCATCGGGCGGTCGATCAGGTCCTTGGTGTTCTCGTTGCTCTGCAACATGGTGATCAGATCGAAGCCGGGTTCCTCCCCGGCAGCCATCCGCGCTGCCTTGTCGTGCCAGAGAGCGCTGAGACCTCGCGCCATGTCGCGCATGCCGGGGAACACCTCGTCGTTGTCCGAGGGCCCGCCGTTGGCTTGCTCCAGCGACGTCGCGAGATCTGACCAGTAGACGAGCTTGCGACGCTGCTCGTACGGGAAGTCCAGAAGGGTGGCAAGCATCCGAGCGGTCAACTCGATCGAGACGTTCTGCACCCAGTCGAACGGCTGATCCACGGGCAGGTCGTCCAGCACCTCCTGCACACGCGATCGAATCAGCCCCTCCATCTCACGCAGGTTCTTCGGCGCAACAACGCCTTGGACAGCGGCCCGCTGCGCGTCGTGGCGTGGCGGATCCATCGCGATGAACATCGCGATATCAAGGAAACGAGGCGGGGCCCCGATGACAATGAACGGCTCGGCGGAGAAGAGCTCGTGGTTCTTGTCCACGGCCACGATGTCGGCATGCCGCGTGACAGACCAGAACGGACCGAACGCACTGTTGGGCTGGTAGTGGACCGGCGCCTCGTTGCGCAAGCGCTCGAAGTAGGACTGCCAGCGCCCCTGGCGATAGAGAAAAGGGTTGCTGAGGTCGATGTCGGCGAGCTCGACGTCCTCGACCGGCGGGATAGGACTCTCGACGAAGAGCTTCTCTCCGTTCGTCCCGGTCACCCATCGCCGGGTCTTGTCATACAGATGCGCGCCCTGGATCTGCAGATCCATCGGGATGGTCGACTGAACCTTGGCGGTGATTGCTTCAGGAATCTTCATCAGGTCTTAACCGTTTCTCGCCGTCACATCTGGAATTCGGGTAGTTCGACGATCAAGCCGTCCCACGCCGCCGACGCCGCCATCTGGCAGGACAGCCGGGAGGTCGGCTGGCGCTCGGGGTTCATCGCGAGCATCT
This sequence comes from Gordonia sp. NPDC003585, assembly GCF_040610755.1. Taxonomy (NCBI): domain Bacteria; kingdom Bacillati; phylum Actinomycetota; class Actinomycetes; order Mycobacteriales; family Gordoniaceae; genus Gordonia; species Gordonia sp. NPDC003585. The sequence goes on from NZ_JBEXMX010000070.1 coordinate 12,297, forward strand.
CCTCCTCCTCGGGACCCGAGAGGCCGACCTGCTCGGACCATTGCGGATCGACGATCACATGACAGGTACCGCACGCGGCTTCGCCTCCGCAGTCGCCGTCGATGCCGGGCACCGCGTTGTTGGTCGCGACCTGCATCAGCGACTGCCCTTCCTCGATGGGCGCCTCGTGCTTCTGGCCATCGTGGGAGACAAAGGTGACAACTGCCATAGCCAACTCCTGGATACGTCGTCCTCAATGTGAACTTGGTCAAAGTGTTGTCGAAGACGAGCGCGGCGGCTATGTTCGGCAGAGTCAGAAACTTGTGAATTCGGCTCAAAGGGGACCAGGGTGAACCTCAACGACGAGGGTGTGCCTCCACTCATGTTCGCGCAATTGCTCGAGAGCCAAGCACTCGACTCAGACGCTGTCGCGCGGCTTCGCAACATCATGGCTCGCGAAGGAATCGACGAGACGACGTTGATCCAGCGGAACATCCAGGCCCCGATACGGTGGTTTCGCGAGGTGTACCCCGCACTCGATGTCGACCAGGCAACTACGCTCGGCTTCGCGTTCGCCGAGCAGGCTCAGTTGACGTCCTTTGGCCCGTTGAGCTTTCCTCTGGTCAGTGCAGGTTCGGTAGCCGAGATCGTCGAGCTGCTCACCTATCTGCCTTTGATCTCGACGGCCCTCAGCCCACAGTTCCACCCAAGAGACGAGGGGCTTACTGTGGGGCTCAGCGCACATACAGGCGATCCGGCCCTGAACTGCCTGGTCGTCGCGTACAGCGGGTCGGCGCTCCTGCGCCTGCTTGACATGCTCGCTGGCGATGTGCCGACCGTCACCCTCCATCTGAGCTGGTCGGCGCCGAACTTTCTGGCCAATCATGAGGACGCCCTAGCTGGGCGCCTGTACTTCGACGCTCCGACGTCATTCCTTCGTGTCCCCGCGGATACCCTCAACGAGGTATGTAGGTTCTCCGATCCCGTCGCCTATCGCCTCGCCATCGTTGATCTGCAGCAAACCCTCGAACAGCGAAGCAGAACCACGTCTTTCTCGGAGAAGGTGCGACGGCTCCTGGAGGAGGATCCCGGCAAACGAAGTAACGACTGGGTCGCACACGAGCTCTCGATATCCCGTAGCACACTCAAGCGGCGCCTGTCCGAGGAGGGGACCACCTTTCGCGAGTTGCGCGAATCATTCCTGCGTGATCGTGCGATGCTGCGGCTGCTCGACCGATCGATGTCGGTGAGTGAGATCGCTGCGGATCTCGGATACAGCGACCTCGCCAACTTCTCTCACGCCTTCAAGCGGTGGACTGGTCGCTCTCCACGCGAATTTCGGCACGAATAACCTACCCGTCCCGCCGCTGGTATAAAAAAGGCTGCGCGAAGTGGTGGACTTCGGATCAGCCTCGAACATGCACAGTGATCAGCGAGTCATATTGAGAGCATGTCTCATGTGGAGAGCTTCTTGAAGCAGGTGAGCGCCGCGGCGAGTTGCAGGAAGCCGGTGAAGTGCTCGGCGTGGCGTTCGTAGCGGATTGTGAGCCTGCGGTAGCCGGTGAGCCAGGCGAGGGTGCGTTCGATCTTCCATCGGTGCCGGCCGAGGCGGTCGTTGCGTTCGATGCCGCGACGAGCGATCCGCGGGACGATCCGGCGCTCCCGCAACCAGCAACGGTGAGCGGCGGAGTCGTAACCTTTGTCGGCGCGCAGGCGACCCGGTTTGCGTCGTCGCGGCCCACGACGGGACCTGACCGCGGGAATGGCCTCGACCAGCGGCCGCAGCATGGTGCTGTCGTGGGTGTTCGCTGCAGAGACGCCGACAACCAGCGGAATTCCCTCGGCCTCGGACAGGACGTGGATCTTCGATCCTTTCTTGCCGCGATCGACCGGGCTGGGCCCGGTCAAAGATCCCCCCTTTTCGCCCGGACACTCGCGGCGTCCAGGATCGCTGCCGACCAGTCCAGCTCACCCGAGCCGCCGAGTCGATCGAGCACCTCGCGGTGCAGTTTCTCGAACACCCCCGCGCGTACCCAGGCCGTGAAGCGGCGATGCGCGGTCGGGACGCTGACCCCGAACGACGGCGGCAGGTGCCGCCAGGCGCAGCCGCTGGTCAATACGAACACGATTGCGGTGAACACCGCCCGGTCGTCGACCGGCGCACTGCCACCACCCTGCGGTCGGGGGGCGAAGGCCGGAATCAGCGGTTCGGCGATCTCCCACAACGCATCCGGCACCAACCGGATAGACAACTCGTCAACCACGAACTACATCATGCATCACAACCCACTTCATCCACGTGAGACACGCTCTGAATACTAGCTTGCCCGACCGCGGCGCCCAACTATCGGCTGTCCGCCAGATGTCGGCGCATGTTCGGCCCGTCCAGGGCGATGATCTCGGCGCCGGCGACGATCCGGTTGAGGATCGATTCGGCGATGACCGCGTCCTGGAGCGACTTGTACCAGTCCGGCGGATCGAACTGCGAGGTCACCAGAGTCGAACCTCGACCTTCACGAGCGGCCAGGATGTTGAGCAACTCGGCCGCGGTGTGCGCAGCCACCGGCGTCGTCAGGAAGTCATCCAGGACCAGCAGGTCACAGTTGTGCAGATCCGTCAGGAAATCCAACCGCCGCTGCGAGGTCGGTTCCAACACGGCGAGCCGGTTGGCCAGATCGTCGAGCCGGAAGAACCTCGCGCTGTAGTACTTTCGGCACGCGGCATTGAGCAGTGCCAGAGCCACATAGGTCTTGCCCACGCTGGACTGACCGAGCACGACAAGATTGCGGGTCGACTCGATCCATTGACAGCTGGAAAGCCGTGCGATTAGCTCCCGATTGAGGTTGCGGTCAGCCAGATAACGGATCTCTTCTACGCAGGCATCAGGGTTTGGCGTTCTGGAGGCCTTGAGTAGTTTCTGGGTCCGACGTTCCTGTCTGGCCGTGATCTCCTTATCCAGCGCGTGGAAGATCTTCTGGGAGAAGGTCCACTCGTCGCAGGCGGGATCGTTGGCCAGCTCGATGACGGTCTGCCCGAACGCGGTCATACGCAGCTGCGTGAACAACGGCATGTCCGCGTCGGTGAGGTGACGATCGATCACTTGGCCCCTCCCTCATCCGTCAAGTCGGCTCCGGTGGCTCCGGTCAAGGCAGAAAGGCTGAACTGCTCGGGCCCGGCCAGATGCGCCCCGGTGGTGTCGCGCTGTCCCGCCGGTGGCGCTACCGACGCAGCAGTCGCTGGTTCCGCCGCGGTGGTCGGTCGTGCGGCGGCCTGGGCCCGCAGCGCCGCCAGGCGTTGCTTGACCGCGGTGTAGGAGATCGCCCGTCGGGTCTGTTCGGAGACAAGTTGCCCGCAAGCCCGCTCGAGGAGTTGTTTGTCGCTCTTCCCCAGGGCGAGGATGTTCTGGCACGAGCGGTAGCCCTGGGCCTCGATGCGTTGCCGGTCGAGCAGGTCGCTGATCGCGGCCACGGTGCACGGACCGACCTTGTGGGCCTGGCGCACGAAGTACGCCCGGGACCACAGATCCGAGGATTGCAGATGCTGGGCGGGCACGTGCTCGGGGTCGGTGACGTACGAGTGCCGGCGCCCGGAGACGGCATGGGAGGCGATGACTTCTCCGTCGCACATGATTGCGAGTGTTTCGCCGGTGATCTTCACATCGACGAGCTGACCGGCGAAGGTGTGGGGCACCGAATACTTCACCGTCGCGATCTCGACGTGGTAATCCCTGTTGACCTTGGATTTCCTCCAGGTCACCGGCTGCCACCGTGCGTCGGGCAGCGCCAGCAGTTGTGGCTGCTCGTGCTCGGCGAACAACTCCCGCCGGCTGATCTTCTGTCCGCGGAACGGGATGCGGTCATTGATCTGATCGACCTGGACGTTGATGGCCTCGCCCAGGTCGTCCAGGCTGGCGAACCGGCGGTCGGCGAGTCGGCCGATCACCCAGTTCGTCACGATCTTGACCCCGGACTCGACGTGCCCCTTGTCGCGGGGCCGCACCGCTCTGGTGGGCACCGCGGCGGTGCGGTGGTACTCGAGGAAGTCCCGGTAGGCGTGGTTGACCTCGCGGGCCCTGTCCCCGCGTGTGATCTGGTTCGACGCGGTCGAGGTGTTATCGGGCACGACCACTTGCGTGACGCCGCCGAAGTACTCGAATGCCTGCACGTGGGCATCGAGCCAGTTCGCTGCCTTCTCGTCCAGGCATCCGCAGGCGAAGACCATGCCCGAGTACGGCAGCGATGCCACGAACACCGACACCCGGGTCCTGCTGCCGGTGACCGGGTCGAAGATCGCCATCGTGGTGCCGGCCCAGTCGACCTGCATCGTGTGCCCGGGTACGTGCGCGATCCGCATCGTCAGATCGTTGACCTCGACGTACTCACCGATGATCTGGCAGAACCGCTGGTAGCTGTAGTGCCGCTGCCCCGGCGCCCCTTCGGTTTCCAGGTAGTTGGCCCACAGCACCCGCAGTGGGAGCTTCTTCTTGCCTGAGCGCTTCTTCACCGCGGCGGCGACATCGAACATCACGAAATCGATTGAGGCGTTCTTTCGCCCATCGGTGAACAAGGCGTCGATCTCCTCGGCGGTCAACGCCTCGATCTGGTCCTCGGTGGTCAGCTCCCGTTCACCGCAGATCTTCTTCGCTTTGGCGATCGTGCGGTGCGAGCATCCTGCGATCGCTTCGATCTCCCGGTACGACCTGCCTTGCAGCAACTGTGACATCACCAATCGGTAATCAGTCACCCGTGCCTCCTGTTTCGGGTTCACGCGCAGCCGAATTGCCACGCGTGAACCCGAGACGAGCACATCGCCTCGGCTACCGCTACCGGATGCTCATACTCGCGCTACCCGATCGTCAGAACCGTGCTACTCGAAACGCGTTCCTAACACACGGCCGTGTTCCAGCGACGGCTGGATCCTCCGTATCCTCGCCCTGCAAGGCGCGGACCTGGGCAACCGCATGTTCAGCATCGACCTCGCCGAAGAAGCCCGGGACGGGCGCGGTCACCCGCACCTCGAAAGTCGCGCGCACCACCCTCTACCGGCACTTCGGCAGCAGCACCCACCTGCTCGCGGCCACCTTCGAACGCCTACTCCCACGCGTGGACACCCCACCCGACGACGGGCCCGTGCGCGAGCAGTTGATCGCGTTGCTCACCGCCCAAGCCGACCTGATCGAGAACGCTCCCCTCCAGCTGACCACCCTGTCCTGGCTGGCCATGGGATCCATTACCCCCGACCCCGGCGCACCCCCTGACTCGGGCGCGGTCACCTCCCTGCGCGCCCAGGTCATCCGCCGCTACCGCGAACCGTTCGACCACATCCTCACCAGCCCTGAGGCCCGCGCCCACCTCGGCGACCTCGACACCAGCTTCGCCATCATCCAACTCCTGGGCCCGATCGTCTTCGCCCGCCTGACCGGGCTGTACAGCATCGATCACGACGACTGCGCGCGCCTGGTCGACGACTTCCTCACCGCCCACCGCGGGTAGTCGGCAAAAGCCCTGCCACGCTGCCCGATCGCCTCGTCTGCGCACCCCGGCGCGCGGTCGGTTCGGATTCAGAACAGGGTGTCGCGGACCCGCAACGGCCGGTAGCCGGTGGGTCCGAGCTGAGCCAACTCGGCGTCGATGTCGACCTCGATCGCGCCGAAGAAGTTGATGTTGGCGCTGTGCGCGGGCGAGATGTGGGCCAAGACCTCCTCGTCGATGCGCCGCCCAGCCCGGCGCATCTGCTCGACCGCCAGCCCGTAATACTCGGTGGTCCAGGTGATGAGGGCGTTGGTGACCAGGGTCAGACACCATGCCTGCTCGGTCTGGGCTTCCAAGTGACGGGCGCGGAAGGCTCCTTCGTGGGCATAGAGGAGGCCACGTTTGAGGGCGTGGATGGATTCGCCCTTGTTGAGCTGGCGCGAGATCTTGCGCCGGTAGTCAGGGTCGGTCAGATACCGGCAGGCATAGATGGTGCGGCGCATCGCCCCGTACTCTTTCAATGCTGCGGCGAGGGCGTTCTGTCTTCCCGACGCCGAGAGCTTGCCGACCAGCAGCGAGGCGGTGGCGTGCCCGAACTTCAGCGATCCGGCCAGCCGCAGCAGGTCGTCGTAATGCTCGGCGATCAGGTCCAGGTTCAACTTCCGTGTCAGCAGAGCGCCGGCGTGCGGGAACAGGGTGTCGGCCTCGGCGCGCGGCACCGGCCGGTACAGGGTGATCTTGCCCAGATCCCGGATACGCGGGGACAGCTGCATCCCCAGCAGATCGAACAGCGCGAAGTTCACCAGGGTGACCCCGTGAGTATCGGTCGCATGCTCGGTGACTGGCAGATCCGTTGCGTTGCCGAGGATTTCGTCCAGGACGTAGTGGGCTTCGCGGCGGGTGGTAACGATGACCTTGGTGCCGTAGGTGGTGTGCTGATCGGTGACGTGGGTATAGGTCGACAGGCCCTCCTCGGCGAAGAAGTGATTCACCGCACGGGCGGTGACCGATTTGCCGCGCGTCGGGAACCTCTGCCCGTCCGATGACGAGAGTGTGCCGGTGCCGAACACCGTGGTCAGTGGCAGTCTCTGGTGGTAGCCGATGATCGCCAGGTTCGCCGCGCGCAGCGTCTCCTCCCGCACATACCACTCCGCGGTCCAGGACAGAATGTCGTAGGAGATCCCCGACGCCGCAGCCATATTGGTGAGACCGAGGTTCGTCGAGTACGCCAGCAGCACCGCGATCAGATTGCGTTTCAACTCCGGGCTCCGCGTCTGCTTGCCGCCCGCGTGGGTGAAACAATCCAGGTAGCCGGTGCGCTTGTCCATCTCGATCAGCACCGACACGATCGGCGCGAACGGCAGCATCTCGGTCAGCTCGGCCTTCAACTCGATGGCCTCGGTCGGAATGTCCTCGGCGCTCAGCGGGGAGATCACCAGATCACCGGTCTCGTCCAAGCGCACCGGCCCGTCACCGGCGGCGAGCATCTGCTCCAGCTCACCGACCGCCGTCAACCACTCGTCGGTGAGCGCGGCCAACGCGGCGGCCGGGTCGGCGGGTTTGTCGACCAGGCGGCAGAATTCGGCTCGCTGCGGCTCCCATTGGGTCGGGGTGAGCAGGTAGGCGGCCGGGTCGGCGTAGCGGCGTGATCCGGGCACGAACACGTCCCCGGTACGCAGCCCGTCCCGCAACCCGAGCAGCACGCACAGCTCCCAAAAGTGACGATAGGCAACGGTATTGCCGGTCTTGCGGGCCTCCTCGAGATAACCGCGCCACTTGGTCGGCACGAACCCCGCCGGTGCGTCGTCGAACACCTTGCGGCGACCGGTCGCGTTGAGTTCGCGCAGCATGTCCACCGCGATCAGCAACTCCGTCGCCGCCGTACCACCGGAGAACCGGACCGCCGACAACACCGCCGGAGTGAACTTCCTCAGATACGAATACGAACTATCGAGAGCGGCCAGATGCCCGTGATCACGCGGCAACCGCGGCTGGGCCTGCGCAATCGCCGCACGCAACCGCTCCAACCCGATGCTTCCGCCCCGGATCAACCCGCCCACATCCTCATCAGGGATCTGCGGGTCGATGAGGATGGATAGGAGGTCATCCAGCAGCGCTTGCCGGTCCTCCCCGGTCTTCGCCCGGTCGGCCAGTTGCTCGCGCATCCGGTTCTCCGCGGCACTGAACTTCCCCGACAGCGCCTGATCGAACAACGCCACCACCTCATCGAGCACATCAGCGGCCGACTGCGCCAGCACCGTCAACAAGATCGGATACCGGCGCTGCGGATCGCGACGCTCCAACGCCTGCCCGGTCAGACGGCGGCCCAGCATGGCCAGGAACCGGCGACGCTCAGTCGGCAACACCGACAGATCAAGAGTGTCCGCGCCCAAACCGCGCACGAACTCCAGCTTCTCGACCTCGTTGCGCACAGCGGCTGTCGACGCCTCCACCGGAGGCGTCGACAGCCACCGCAACCGAGACATCCGGATCGAGACATCGGTGACCAGCAAGCCGTCCAACTCCTCGCAGCGTTGCGGCGTCAGCTCATGCGCCAACCGGTCGTAGGTCTCTCGTTGGGCCTGCTCACGCGCGTGCACGACGCGGCGGACCACGGTGTCGGGGCTGGGCCGGATCACCCGCGCCGAGATCAGATACTCACACCCCAACCGAAACAGCAGGGTCGGGGAATCGTGCTCCATCGCCCGCGCCAACAGGAACTCGTCGAGTTCTTTCAACTCCATCGCACCCGCGCTCTGCCAGCTCAGATACTGGGCCACCAGGTGCAGATGCGCGGTGCGGGTCTGCGCCCGGCGGCCGTACGAACGGATCTGCGACGCATCGACTTTCAGCTGATCCGCCAACCGTGCCACCACCACCGGCGGCGCGGCGGCGACCTTGTCCGGCACGAACCCCAGCCACGGCAGCGTGCACAACGCCACCGCCAGACCGAGCTGATCCTCCGGACCACGCCCCCGCCCCGGCGCGACGAACGCGATATCGGCCGACGTCAGCGTGAAGAACCGGAACAGCTCCTCGCGGCTGACTTCTGGAAACTCCCGCAGACGCGCCAACTCCTCAGCCGCGAATACCTGCGTCGCCATGAAACCCGACCTCCAGCACACCGACCAACCTCATCGGCAGCCAAGCCAAGCACCTACCGCACCCGCCCGCAGCCCGAACCGATCACAACACCATCGCCGCTGGTCCAGCCATATGTGTTGTTTTCCGCGCGATTACTACCGGAACCCCTAAGGGGTCAGTTTTCAGGCGTCGTTAACAGCCGCGCGTGCATTGGCCCGGCGAAAGGCTTTGCAACAGCTGCTTTTACGTCGCGATGCGTACCTTCGGAATCTGCCCGATCTGCGGCCACGACGGTGTGCTGCCCGCCCGGGCACGGGCCGATGATCCTCGCCCCTGCTGCCTCGAATGCGGTGGGATCAACCCCTCGGGCTACCGATGCCTCACATGTACGCACGAAGGCGAAATCTATCGCCGCGGACGCTGCGCCCGGTGTGCGCTGCGCGAGAACCTCGAACAGCTTGCTCCCCCACCTCGAGGCGCCACCCGCAAGCAACTACGCAGCACGTTGATCGATGCCCTCACCACCGCGGAACGACCCGAGAGCATCATGACTTGGATGCGCAGCGAAGACGTCCGCGCACTGCTGGCCGGGTTGATGACGGGGTCGATTCCGTGCAGTCATGACGCGCTCGACGCTCTTGAGCCCTCCAAGACAGTCGAGCACCTCCGCTCCATCCTTGAGCAGCACGGCCTGCTTGAGCGCCGTGACCATTATCTGGCACTGTTCGAAAAGTGGCTGGCCGCCAAAGAAGCCGCGGCTGATACTCCGGAAACGTGGGCGATCACCCACCGCTTCGCCACCCGGCATCACCTGCGACGCATCCGCGCCAACTCCACACCCGGGCAATCCAGTGAGGGCGCGGTCCGCAACGCGAAACAGGAGATCACCGAGGTCATCAAGTTCCTCAACTGGCTCCACGGCATGCACGGACGCACCGCAGAGACGGCCACCCAGCACGATATCGACCAGTACCTGCACTCCGGGCCGACCACCCGACACCTCATACGAACCTTCTTCGTGTGGTGCCGCGCTATGCAGATCAACACCACCGTCACGATCGAGCACCGTTACGCCAAGACCACGCCCTCGTTGACCGATGACCAACGCCTGCAATGGATTCAGACGTTGATGCGTGGAGATGTCACCAGCCTGCACCAACGTGTGGCCGGCATGCTAATGCTCCTTTACGCCCAAACCGATCGGCCGGATCGTTACCCTACAGATCGGCGACCTGGAACTGACACCCACCGAGTTGCGGATTCGCCTCGGCACCGATCCCACACCCGTTCCCGCGCCATTCGCCGTGTTGATTTACGAACTCCTCGAACATCGCCCCAACCTGCAGACCGCCGGCGCCGACACCATGTATCTGTTCCCCGGCTACCGACCCGGCCGCCACCTGCATCCGCAGACCGTCATGCACACCCTTCGCCGCCTCGGGATCAACGTGCGCGGCAGTCGAAACAGCGCCCTGGACAACCTCGTCGCGCTCGCGCCAGCGCCTATCGTCGCTGACTGCTCGGCTACAGTCATCAGGTGACCGCGCGCCATGCAGCACTGGCCGCAGCCACCTACGCCCGCTAGGCCCATTCGATCGCCACCACCATCGCCACCCTCAACTGAGAGTGCCACAGGTGCGTCCAGTTGTTGGCCTAGCTTCGCGATCCCAAAGGTGCGCGGCGGCTGGACAGCTGCCTGGGACGGGCGACTTCTGCCGGTAAGGTGCAACGCCGATATCGGATTCGTCACTGCAAGGGGTGGACGGTGCCGGAGTTTCAGCCCGGCGCTGTGTGACTCCACATGTGCATCACGGGTCGTGGACGGTCCTACACGGCGGGTCTACGGTGCAACGAAGGCGGGCGAGCAGACACTGGCCGAAGATCGTGAATCGTTTGCGGAGTTGGGCCGAGAGGGTCCTTCGTGATGAAAGAACGCTGCGCCAGTCAACTGGTCGACGGGGGTGAGGTGCGGCTGCCAGGGGTTCTCCGAAGTCTGTAGAACACCGCACCGGCTGCGATGACAACGGCACCGATGATGACCGAGACCAGCGGCAAAGCCACCGCGAGGATCGCGCAGCCCGCGACACCGATCACCGGTACCCACCGTGGGGGGCGGGCCTCATCTCGGGTCAGGGTCCAGGCGGCGGCGTTGGCGATCGCGTAGTAAATCAGCACCCCGAAAGAGGAGAAGCCGATCGCGCCGCGAACGTCGACGGTTGCCGCGACCACGATGACGACCGCCGCCACGGCCAATTCGGCGCGATGGGGCACCTCGAACCGCGGGTGAACTGCAGCCAGCACGTGCGGTAGGTGGTGGTCGCGGGCCATCGCCAACGTGGTGCGGGAAACCCCCAGCACCAGAGCCAGCAGTGATCCTAAAGCCGCTACCGCGGCGCCTACCTGCACGACGGGGACCATCCACGCCACCCCGGCACTGCGGACCGCGTCGGTCAGCGGCGCGGTCGAGGAGCCCAACCGGTCGGCGCCCAGCACCGACAACACCGCTACCGCCACCGCCGCATAGACGACCAAGGTAATCCCCAGAGCCAACGGGATCGCCCGAGGAATAGTGCGGGCCGGCTCTCGGACCTCCTCGCCCAGGGTGGCGATCCGGGCGTAGCCGGCGAAGGCAAAGAACAACAACCCCGCTGCCCGCAACACCCCGCCCACGGTGATGTCGGAACCGATGTCCAACCGGCCCACGACCGCCTGCCCCGAGGTCAGGCTGACGACCACCAGCAGCGCCAGTACCACCAGAACGACCGAGACGATCACCCGTGTCAGCAGCGCCGACTTCTGCACGCCGCAATAGTTCACCGCGGTCAAGGCGACCACGGCCGCGACCGCGACCGCATGGGCATAGGCGGGACACACATAGGCCCCGACGGTCAACGCCATCGCCGCACACGATGCGGTCTTGCCGACCACGAACGCCCATCCAGCCAGATAGCCCCAGAAGTCACCCAACCGCTCGCGCCCGTATACGTAGGTGCCGCCGGATTGCGGATACCGGGCGGCTAGCCGTGCCGAGGACGTCGCGTTGCAATATGCCACCACCGCAGCCGCCACCAGCCCCATCAACAACCCGGAACCCGCCGCTGCCGCAGTCGGTCCCAGCGCAGCGAAGATGCCCGCCCCGACCATCGATCCCAAACCGATCACCACTGCGTCGAACACTCCCAGCCGACGCTGCAACTGCGGTCGATCGTCCCGTGACTGCGTATTCATCGCCCTCCCCGCCCTTGTGCGATCCCGTCGACGATCGGTAACGATAGGCGGTATCGATGGCCGCTACCGATTCAGTCTGGTACTCGAACGGCGCTGGCCGACTCCGACACCTTCGACACGAGCCCAAAGCTGTTGGAAGTCAACACCACTGAAACTGAACCGCAGGATTCTGTGTGTTGTTTAGGACGTCCGCGCACGAAGATCCACGGTCGGCGTGTTGCTGTTCAGATAGGACGCCGAGAATGCCGTCCTCTACTGCCCGATGCGTTCGACGAGGTCGCGAATGCGGGTGGTGATGTCGTCGCGGATCAGCCGCATCCGGTCCATCCCGTCGATGCCGCGCAGCGATGGTTCGTCGGTGTCCCACACCTCGAGGGCAACACCCTCAGGCGCGCTCACATGTGCTGAGGTGCCTATCACGACGACGAGGTCGGCAGCGCGCATCATCTCGTCGGTCAACTGACTGGGCCGGTGTTCGCTGACGTCGACATTCACCTCGTCCAGCACCTGCACGGACTGAGCATTCGGCGCGACGCCGAGCTTCGCCTCGGTCCCCGCCGACGACGGGTCGAGCATGTTCGCCGCGACGCTACGCGCGAGGCCTTCGGCCATCACCGATTTGCCCCGGTTGCTGACACATACGAACAGAACTGACCACCGGTTGCTCGTCATCGTCGATCACCCAGCGGGAATTCAGACATCTCGGATCGACTCCTTCGATTCTTTGGATTTCGGAACTGCGTCGGTAATGTGTTGGCGAAGTGCCAGTGACACATACACCAGGCCCACCAGCACCGGTACCTCGATGAGCGGGCCGATCACCCCGGCCAGGGCTTGTCCTGATGCCGCGCCGTAGGTTGCGATGGCTACGGCGATGGCGAGTTCGAAGTTGTTGCCGGCCGCGGTGAACGCCAGTGTCGTGGTTCGCGCATACCCCAGTCCCATCACGGCGCCGAGAGCGAAGCCGCCGCCCCACATGATGGCGAAGTAGATCAGCAGCGGGATCGCGATGCGCACGACATCCCATGGGTGGGAGGTGATCTGGTCGCCCTGAAGAGCGAAGAGGATCACGATGGTAAACAGCAGCCCGTAGAGCGCCCATGGTCCCAATCGTGGTAGTAGTGTGTTCTCGTACCAGTCGCGGCCCTTGGCGCGCTCGCCCAAACGTCGGGTCAGATAACCCGCCAACAGCGGGATCCCTAGGAAGATCAGTACCGACTTGGCGATCTGCCACGGCGAGGTATCGATAGTGGTTTGCTCAAGCCCGAGCCAGCCCGGCAGGACAGAAAGGTAGAACCAGCCGAGCACAGCGAACATGGCCACCTGGAAGATCGAGTTCAACGCGACCAGCACCGCCGCGGCCTCGCGATCGCCACACGCCAGGTCGTTCCAGATGATCACCATCGCGATGCAACGCGCCAACCCAACGATTATCAGCCCAGTCCGGTACTCCGGAAGGTCCGGCAACAGCAACCACGCCAGCGCGAACATCAGCGCTGGCCCGACGACCCAGTTCAATACGAGTGACCCGACCAGCATCCGACGGTCGCCGGTCACCGAGTCAAGCCGGTCATAGCAAACTTTGGCCAGCACCGGATACATCATGATCAACAGCCCGAGAGCGATCGGCAGCGAGATACCGTCGATCTCCACCTCCGCGAGGCCGTCACCGAGCCCGGGCACCACACGACCGAGTAGCAAACCGGCGACCATCGCCGCACCAATCCACACAGGCAGGAACCTGTCGAGAACGGAAAGTCGTCCGGCAACAACACTATTCATGCCGCTCACTCCGGAGCCTCGCACGACTTCGACTCCCCCACCACCGCGGCAAGGCCACCCAACAACTCCGACAACTGACTCAGCACGCCCGTGTTGACCCGGTAGTACACCCACGTGGCACGCCGCTCACTGGTGACCACACCAGCTTCGCGCAGAACCTTCAAATGGTGCGAGATGGTCGGCTGTGACACCGCAAACGAGCCGGAAATGTCGCACACACACGCCTCACCGCCGGGATGCGCCGCCACTTCGGAGACCAACCGCAATCGAACCGGATCCGCGAGCGCCTTCAGAGCCGCCGCCCACCTCGCGGCATCTTCGGTACTCAGACCTTGGCCAGCGCCGCCTACCGCCAGCACATGTTGTTTCGACACATATCAATATTGACACTGATCTAATCAGTGACGCAAGTCGGTCCACCCCTCACGAGCGGACGATGGATACATGCCCACCAAAGCTCTTGCAGGGGAATATGATCAACTCGATATTGACGGTATCCAGTCAACTACTGCATATTGCATCAGATGAATCACAGGTAATGGCGCAACCTGCGGCTCTACGGCCAAGGTTCAACTACGGGACCTCCGCGATCGCCCGGATGAACCTGTTCCTCCACGGCATCGCCGATGGCGAGATCGCCCACGGCGACGTCCTCGGCAAGCCCGCCTTCCACGACGAGCAAGGCCGGCTCCAGACCTTCGACATCGTGCTCGCCAACCCGCCCTACTCCATCAAGGCGTGGAACCGCGACGCCTTCGCCAAGGACCCATATGGCCGCAGAATGTGGGGCGTCCCGCCCCAAGGCCGCGCCGACTACGCCTTCTTCCAGCACATCGCCAAGAGCCTCGACCCGAAGACCGGCCGGGCGGCGATCCTGTTCCCGCATGGGGTCCTGTTCCGCCGAGACGAGGCCGCCCTCCGGGAAGCACTGGTGAAGTCTGACCTCGTCGAGGCCGTGCTTGGGATGGGTGAAGGACTGTTCTACAACTCACCGATGCCCGCCGCCATTGTCGTCATGCGAACTAGAAAAGATCCTGTGCGCCGCGGAAAGGTGCTCTTCATCGACGCGTCCAAGGAGATGGCGCGCGAGCAGACGCAGTCGTTCCTGCGCGACGAGCACCAGCAACGCATCATGGACGCGTACAACGCGTTTGAGACGGCAGAGGGGTTCGCGGCGGTCGCAACTATCGACCAGATCATTACCAAGGGCAACACGTTGGCGATCACGCAATACGTCGCGCCGGCCGTCGCCGGCGAGTCTCCGGGGCCGAGCGTCAAAACCTCGCTGGCACAGTGGCGGTCGGCCGCAGATGCCTCGGTGGTCGCCATAGCCGACATCATCGCCCTGCTCCGCTCGGAGATCTCGGCATGAGCGTTGATCTCGACAAGTCCGCATGGAAACGAGTCGCGCTTCGGGATGTCGTTCGTCACGTCACCGACCGCGTGGATCGTCCTGGCCGCCACCTGCACGCACAAACCGCGATGAAAGAACTCCGTCGCCTCGGCATCAACCTGCACGGAGCACGCAACAGCGCTCTGGACAACCTCGTCAAACTGGCACCGCCACCGATCGTCGCCGACATGCTCGGCTATAGCTATCAGGTGACCGAACGCCATGCCGCGCTGGCAACCACTACCTACGCCCGCTACGCACAATCGCTGGCCGCGACGATCGCGTCCATGAACTGACCTTGTCTTCAGCAGCAGCCGGTGCTCGCCCCCAACACCGCACACAACGCCTGCAGCGATTCCGGCTGAGCCCGGTAGTACACGTTCATACCCCGCCGCTGCCCCACCACCATCCCCGCCTTGCGCAGCTGCCCCAAATGATGACTAGTCGTCGCCTCCGTCACCCCAACCGCCGCCGCGAGATCACACGTACACACACCCTCACCCGACTCATCGGCGAGCAAGATCGCCACCAACTTGATCCGCACCGGATCAGCAAGCGCCTTGAGCCGCAACGCAATCTCGAGCGCATCATCATCGCCAAGCGGACCCGACGACACCGGAGCACAGCAAATTGGACCACTGATATCAACCACCGGCAACGTCTTCGGCACGACCCAACCATACCTCTTACTTGACATATGTCGAAAAGGTGGGCACCCTGCAGGTGGCCCTAGTTCGATATATGTCTCACAGGTGAAGGTGATGGTCATGTCCCGTATCCAGCTCGCGCTCAATGTTGATGATCTCGATACCGCGATCGACTTCTACTCCAAGCTGTTCAACACCACTCCGGCCAAGCGCAAGCCGGGATACGCCAACTTCGCGGTGGCCGAGCCGCCGCTGAAACTGGTGCTGCTGGAGAATCCTGGCCAAGGCGGCACCATCAACCACCTCGGCGTCGAAGTGGAATCTAGCGAGAAGGTGCACGCCGAGATCGCCCGGTTGGCCGGGGAGGGTCTGTTCACGCAGGAGGAGATCAACTCCACCTGTTGCTTCGCGACCCAAGACAAGGTGTGGGTGACCGGCCCGGCCAACGAGAAGTGGGAGGTCTACACCGTGCTCGCCGACTCCGACACCTTCGGGACCAGCCCGAAACTGTTGGCACAGAACGCCGTCGATAGTGCCGACCAAGGTTCGGTGTGCTGCGGAGGCAGCGCCAGCGATTCTACTGAAGCTCGCCCAGCCTGCTGCTGACAAGCCGCAGCTCGCGCTCTCGCCTACCGCCCAAGCCGGTCGGCGAGAGAGCGGATGCGGTTGGTGATGTCGTCGCGGATCAACCGCATCCGTTCGATGCCCTCGATGCCACGTTCGGAGGGTTCGTCGGTGTTCCACACCTCGAGGGCGACACCTTCGGGCGGGGCAACCTCGGCGGTGCCGATCACCACGACGAGATCTGCGGCCCGCATCAGCTCGTCGGTGAGTTGGCGAGGCTGATGTTCCGCGACGTCGGCGCCGATCTCGGCGAGCACCTGTGCCGACAGGCTATTGACCTGGCCGCCGATGCGGCAGCAGTTCGTCACTGACCATTCGTCTCAGCACGTCGAGCGAGATGCCGGACTGCGCAGACACCTCGGAGAGCTTCAGCAACTCAGCGGTTCGCTCGGACTCACCCATACTCAGCTTCCTCCATGATCGCGGTCACGCACGATCCTTCCAGCGTTCGTTTGCCGATTGCCGGGTCATGCCGGTGGCCGCGCCGATGTCGGCCCAGGACCGGCCCAGTCGGCGGGCCTTGGCCACCGCGGCGTCGAGCTGAGCGTCAGCGTCTCTGCGGGCGGTAACTGCGGCCCTGAGCTCGTCGTCGACGTCGATCGGATCGAGATGCTCGCGCTGCCACACCGCTCGGGCGGCCTCCGCGACCTCGGGCCGCTCGTCGGCATGGACGTCAGTGTCGGGGGCGAACACCCGATGCCCGGCAAGGTCCTCAAGGGACGCTGAGGGCACCCGCGCCCACTGGGCCGGATCGGTCCAGGTCGACACATCGGAGCTGGATCGGCGAGCGCAATCGCAGCGCAGCAACCAGCCGACAATTTCGGCCGACGGCCGACGATGATCCTCGTCCGGGCTCTGGCCGATCTCGACGAGCTCGTAGTCCACGCCGTCGACCATGGTCGACCCGTGGCTCACGGCCCCGTCCTCGAAGAACGCCACCAACGCCGCCTCGTGCAAGTGCGCGTCACTTTCGTGTACCCAACCCATGCCGATAGGGTAGACGCTCGATGTCAGGATAACCAGACGTCAGTGCTACCTCACGTCAGGGTTACCTGACATAAGATCTATTATCGGCGAAAAAAGGAGACGAGTTCAAACAGATGAGAGAACTCGACCTGGCGGATCTGGAGCGAAACTGCTGGCTACGACCCGTGGCGTATTGCCGGGTCGCGGC
>NZ_JBEXMX010000071.1:0-28755 GCF_040610755.1 Gordonia sp. NPDC003585
GCTCGCCGACACCGCCGCGATGGTCGAAGGTCTCGGCCGCAAGGCGCTGGTGGTGCCCGCCGACGTCGCCGATCCGGCCGCCTGCAGCAACGTCGTCGACACGGCCATGGAGACGTTCGGGCGGGTCGACGTGCTGGTCAACAACGCCGGCGTCGGAACCGCCTTCCCGGCC
This sequence comes from Gordonia sp. NPDC003585, assembly GCF_040610755.1. Classification (NCBI taxonomy): domain Bacteria; kingdom Bacillati; phylum Actinomycetota; class Actinomycetes; order Mycobacteriales; family Gordoniaceae; genus Gordonia; species Gordonia sp. NPDC003585. The sequence goes on from NZ_JBEXMX010000071.1 coordinate 173, forward strand.
ACCCGCGAGACTCCCGAGCAGTTCCGCACGGTCATCGACATCAACCTCAACGGGTCGTACTGGATGGCGCAGGCGTGCGGGCGTGTGATGCAGCCCGGCAGCGCCGTCATCAACATCTCGAGCATTCTCGGCATCACCACCGCCGGTCTGCCGCAGGCCGCATACGCGTCGAGCAAGGCCGGCGTCATCGGCCTCACCCGCGACCTGGCCCAACAGTGGGGCTCCCGCAAGGGAATTCGGGTCAACGCCATCGCGCCCGGCTTCTTCGAGAGCGAGATGACCGACACCTACCAGGACGGATACCTCGACAGCCAGCTGCCGCGTGTGGTTCTCGGACGGGTGGGTCGCGGCGAGGAGATCGCGGCCACCGCAATCTGGCTCTCGTCGCCGGCGTCGGGTTACGTGACGGGGCAGACGGTCGCGGTCGACGGTGGAGTGACGATAACCTGATTTGGTGACGCTGCGCGAGCCGACGAATCGGGTCGATCCCCGTGCCAAGACGCTGTGGCGGATCGTTCCCGCCGTGGTGGGCATACCGCTCACCATCGCCGGCTTGGTCGTCGCGATCCTCGTCCCCGAAGCACGCTGGATCGCTGCGCTCGGAGCTGTCGTCGTGGCCGTCGCAACGGTGGTCGCTGTCACCGCAATACCCGAGTGGCGCTATCGCTTTCATCGTTGGGAGATCGGCGACGAGGCGGTGTACACGCAGTCCGGCTGGTTCGTGCGGCATCGGGTGATCATCCCGATCGCCCGTATCCAGATCGTCGACACCGAGGCCGGACCGCTCGAGCAGTTGCTGCGCCTGTCGACGCTCACCGTCACCACGGCGTCGTCGGCGGGCACCATCCGCATCGTCGGGCTCGACGCGGAGGTCGCCGCGCAGGTTGCCGCCGAACTCACCCGACGAACCCTGGCGCACCGCGATGACGCAACCTGAGCCGTGGCGTCGGCTGTCACCAGGGACGATGGTGGTGCAGCCGGTCGAGCAGCTACCGCAACTCATTCCTGCCCTGATCGCACTGGTCTTCGCCGGTCAGTCTGCGCCCGTCTTCTCTTTGCTGGCCACGGTCGTCGTGGTGCTGCTGGTGACGGTGCTGCCCTGGCTGACCACCCGCTACCAGGTGACACCCGAACACGTACAGGTGCGAAAGGGACTGTTGACACGCAAGGTCGTCACTGCTCGCCGCGACCGCATCCGCAGCGTCGACCTCACCGCAGGCCCGGTCCACCGAATCCTGGGTCTCAAAAAGGTCATCATCGGCACCGGCGGCGACAAGGATTCCGCGACAGTCAAACTCAATGCCCTGTCGGCTGCCGATGCAGACTCACTGCACGGATACCTGATGACCACCGCGCCCCGGGGCGACGTGCCGGCCCTAGACGTCGACCGCCAACCGGCCATTGTCCTCACTCGTTTTCGCCCGGAATGGCTTCGGTATTCCCCGTTTTCGATGGCCGGACTCGCCACTGCGGGTGCCGCGCTCGGGCTCAGCGCGCAGATAGCCAATGACGCCGGACTTTTCGAACGCAGCGTCGGGACCGCGGAACGCGCGGCCGATGCAGTGCGCGGCATCCCGGTGGCCGTGGTGATCATCGTCGTGGTCGTCGGTGTCATCGGATTGGGGTCCGCGCTTTCGGTTCTCGGCTACATTCTGCGCTTCTGGAACTTCACCCTCACCCGCCACCCGGACGGCACCTTGCGCACCGAACGCGGACTCCTGACCACCAACGCCGTGAGTTTCGACGAATCCCGTATCCGCGGTACGCATCTGCACGAACCGGTTCTGATGCGACCGGTACACGGCGCCCGCCTGGGCGGTATCGCCATTGGCCACATCAAGCACCCCCTTCTGCTCCCACCCGCACCGAAGGACGAGGCAGTGCGCGTGGGCAACCTGGTCGCCGACGATGGGGTGGAACTGACGATGCCGCTCGTCGAGCACGGACGCACCGCGCGGACCCGTCGGCTCAATCGCGCGGCGATGGCCGGTGCCGCCGCGCTGATTCTCTCGGGCATCCCGGCAGTGACCGGCGGTCCGGTGTGGTTTCTGGCGCTCGGTGTCATCGCACTGGCCGCGTCGATGACGTTTGGCGTGGCGCGTTACCGCCACCTCGGTCATGCCATCACCGATCAGTCCGTGGTGATCGCGCCGCCGAAGATCGCACGGCACCGGAACGCACTCGATCGCGACGGCATCGTCGGCTGGGCCACCCGCGCGTCGTGGTTTCAGCGGCGCGCGGACGTGCGCACCGTGATCCTCGCAACCGCCGCCGGCTCCGAGGGATACGAACTGGTCGACCTCGACGTCGCCGCCTCCGACCGCGTCATCGCGACCACCGCCCCACCGTGGATGCGCCAGTTCCTCGCCACCGCGAGAGGGGAATGACATGCAGATAGGCCTGCACGCCCTGGGCATCGGCACCGGAGCCGATCCGGACATCATCGCCGCCACGGCACGACATGCAGAGGACCGAGGTTTCGCCACACTCTGGTGCGGTGAACACGTCGTGATGGTCGACGACCCGACGTCGCGTTATCCGTACACAGCCGACGGGCGCATCGCGGTGCCTGCCGAAGCCGACTGGCTCGACCCGATGGCCTGCCTGAGTTTCGCGGCCGCACACACGTCGACCATCCGGCTGGCCACGGGAGTGGTACTCCTACCGGAACACAATCCGCTGATCATGGCCAAGCAGGTGGCCTCCCTCGACCGCTTGAGTCGCGGGAGGTTTACCTTCGGCGTGGGAATCGGTTGGGCACGAGAAGAATTCGATGCGCTGGGGGTGCCGTTTGCACGGCGCGGTGACCGTACCGCCGACTACAGCGACGCGATGCGCACGCTGTGGACCGACGAAGTCGCGACCTACTCCGGCGAGTTCGTGTCGTTCCGCAACGTCCGAGTCAATCCGAAGCCGACACAATCCGCCCTGCCTATCGTGGTCGGCGGCAACAGCGATCGTGCGCTGACCCGGGTGGCCGAGTGGGCCGACGGTTGGTACGGCTTCAACCTCGACGACGCCGACGCCGTGGCGAACAGACTTTCCGTCCTACGATCCGCCTGCGCCGCGCACAGTCGCACATTCACCGACCTGCACATCGCGGTCGCGTTGGCCACACCCTCGCCAACCGATCGCGACCGTCTCGAGGAACTCGGGGTCACCGAACTGGTGATCGTCGACTCGCCACCCGACGCGTCGTCCGATGTGCCGCGATGGATCGACGAACTCGGCGACCGCTGGTTGGGGTGACCGATCTGGTGTAGCGCCCTCGCGCTTCGATTGCCACCGTCCCCGACACTGATCCACTGACTGGGACATTCGACCGAGACTTTTCGGTAATTCCGTCCCAGCCCCCTCCGTGGCGTGGTACACATCACAGCAAGAAGAGTCAGGTCTGACTGGTTCACGGTCGAATCGAGGGGTGGACAGCATGCACGACAGGCACACAGAGGACGGGGTCTCGCGGCGGTCGGTGTTGAAAGGCTCAGCCGCTGCGGCAGTTCTGGCCGGCACCGCGGTGACGATGCCGCAGGTCACGGCCCCGAGTGCACGTGCGGTGCCGCCCACCCCCAAACGTCGACGACGCGAGGTCGCGGTGTTCGGTGGCGGCATGTCGGGCCTGTCCGCGGCCCACGAGCTCATCGAACGCGGCTTCGACGTCACCGTGTACGAGCCCGCCTACCTCGGCGGGAAGGCCCGCAGTCACGACGTGCCGGGTACCGCGCGCGGCGGGCGCAAGGCCCTGCCCGGCGAGCACGGCTTCCGCTTCTTCCCCGGCTGCTATCAGCACACACCCGACACCATGGAGCGCATCCCGCTCCCGGGCGGCGGCAATGTCAAGGACCGTCACCTCATCAACGTCGAGGCTGCAATTGTCGCCTTCGACGATTCCGGATACGCCCCCACCGCGGCCCCGGCGTCGATCATGGGCGGCATCGAGCACGCCGGCGAACTCGTGACCCTGGAGAATCTCCGCAACGCGTTCATGACCGGACTGAAGTTCGTGGTCGACATCCCGCCGTGGGAGCTCGCCTACTTCGTCAACCGCGAGCTGATCATCGCGACGAGCTGCAAAGAGCGCAGGCTCGGCCAGTGGGAGAACCAGTCCTGGATGGAGTTCGTCAAGGCCAAGGGAAAGTCGCCCGCGTACAACAAGTACCTCGCGGGTGCGCTCACGCGAGCACTGGTCGCCGCGAAGTCGGGCACCGCGTCGGCGCGGACGATCGGGCAGATCGGCCTGGCACTGGCGACGTCGGCCACCGGTCTCGTCGGGCAGTACGACGCCGGACTCCTGCACGGCGGCGTCGACCGAATCCTCAACGCGCCCACCAACCATGCGTGGATCGACCCCTGGGTGGCATATCTGAAGGCGCGCGGCGTGAAGTTCGTGATGGGCGACGGGGTCAGCCAGTTCACGATGGCCGGTGGTCGGATCTCGGGCGCACGTATGACGTCGGGCCGCACCGTGACGACCGACTGGTATGTCGCGGCGATGCCCATCGACCGCCTGGGCCCGATGCTGACCCCAGCGCTGCTCGCCGCCGACCCCTCACTCGCCGGAATCCGGAAGCTCGAAGACGACTGGATGGTCGGCATTCAGTACTTCCTGAAGCACAAGTCCGACCTCCCACCCGCGCACATCGCATCGCTCGGCACACCGTGGGCGCTGACCGGGCTCTACCAGGCCAAGCCCTGGGGAGTGGATTTCGGGCGTACGTACGGCGACGGTCGGGTCCACGACTGCCTCTCCATCGACATCTCCGACTGGAACAAGCCGGGAATTCTGTACGGCAAGCCCGCCAAGGAATGCTCCAAACAGCAGATCGCGCGTGAGGTGTGGGCGCAGATGAGCCGCGCCATGAACTCGGGCGGTCGTCGCATCCTGCGCAGCGAGGACATCGTGACGTGGTCGTTGGACCCGGGAATCACCTGGTCGCCGACCATCGCCAACGCCACCCCGCTCATGGTGAACACGGCCGGCTCGTACAAGAATCGCCCGACGTCGGACACCCGCATCTCCAACTTCTTCATCGGCGGCGACCACGTCCGCACCAACATCGACCTCGCCACCATGGAGGGCGCGAACGAGTCGGGCCGCATGGTGGCCAACGCGATCATCGGTGAATCGGACAGCCCGGCCCGACCGGCGACGGTGTTCCCCCTGTGGGAGTTGCCGATGCTCGAGCCGCTCAAGCAAGCCGACCGTGCCCGCTACCGCGCGGGCCAGCCGCACGTCCTCGACTTCTGAAGCCCAGGTGAGCATCACCGACAGCTACGATGCGGATGTGGGCAGCAGCCACTTGACTGCGGACATTCAACAGTCACGTCAGCATCGCAGCGACGTGACGCGCACCCGCGTGCTCGACGCCGCGATCCGCGTTCTCGTCGAACGCGGGTATGCGGGTGCGACGACGGTGGCGATCCAGGACGAAGCCCGGGTTTCCCGCGGCCGCATGCTGCATCACTTCCCATCGCGTGACGCCCTCTTGATGGCAGCGGTCGAGCACCTTGCCCGGACCCGGATTGAAGAGCTGCCGCTACAGGTCGAGTGGCCCGACGACCCCATCGCCCGGATCTCGCTGGCCGTCGACACCGGCTGGTCGACCTTCCACCAGCCCTACTTCGTGGCGTCGATGGAGTTGTGGATCGCCGCGCGCAACAACGAGAACCTACGGCAGGCATTGCTGCCGACGGAGAGGGAGATCGGCCTGATCGTGCGTCAGGCCGTCGCCGGGTTCCTCGGCGAGGACCTCACCTCACGCCCGCGCTATCGCGAACTCTTCCCGGTCCTGCTCAGTAGCATGCGCGGTGCCGCCACGACGTACCTCATCGACCGACGCGATCCCACCACCGATCCGCACCTGGATCTGTGGAAGGCAATGATCAAGACGTACCTGCTCGACTGAGCCACCGCCGGCGCGAGCAGGGCTTCCCCCGGATGTGCTCTAATGGCAATTGTTGTCATTAACGAGAGGACTCCGACATGAAGGTACGTGCATCAATCCGGTCGCTGAAGAATCAGCCGGGTTCACAGGTGGTCAAACGCAAGGGCCGAATCTATGTGATCAACAAGGCGAACCCGCGGTTCAAGGCGCGTCAAGGATGACCGGCTTCGACCTGCGTCGAGTCGCTAGTTCCGGGCACCGACTTCGCGACGCTAGTTGATATCGATTATCGTTATGCATATGCCGCTCATCCCCCGCCGAATCAAGCTGTCGGCCGCTGCCCTTCTTCTACTGCCCCTGGGTCTCGTCGGATGTACTTCCAACACCGAAGACGCGTCCCCGTCCGGTCCTGCCGCCTCTGCGCCTGCGTGTCCCATCACCCCGATCAAGGTCGTCGTCAGCGTCGACCAGTGGGGCGACATCGTCTCCGAACTCGGCGGCAAGTGCACCGAGGTCAAGACCATCCTGGCCAGCAGTTCGGTCGACCCGCACGACTACGAGCCCAGCCCGGCAGACGGCGCCGCCTTCACCGACGCGCAACTCGTGGTGGTCAACGGTGCCGACTACGACTCATGGGCGTCCAAGCTCGCAGCGTCGTCGGGCACCAAGGCTCCGACAGTCGATGCGGCAAAGGTGACCAACACCGCCGAAGGCGCCAATCCCCACCTCTGGTACTCGCCGACCGCGGTGACTGCGGTGGCCGATGCGGTGACCGCCGAGCTGACCAAGATCGACTCGAAGGGCGCCGAGTACTTCGCGACGCAGCGTCAGTCCTTCAACACCTCGATGGCCCCCTACAATGACCTGATCACCAAGATCAAGGCCGGGGCGACCGGCAAAACCTACGGCGCGACCGAGGGCGTCTTCGACTACATGGCCCAAGCTGTGGGCCTGATGGACAAGACTCCTGCGGGATTCCGTGCTGCGGCGGCCGCGGAGAGCGACCCCTCACCCGGTGACATCACCGCCTTCACCAGCGCGCTCGCCGGCAAGCAGATCAACGTGCTGATCTACAACAGCCAGACCGAAGGGTCGATCCCCGCACAGATCCGTTCCGCCGCCGAGTCCGCCGGCGTCCCGGTGGTCGAGGTGACCGAAACCGTTCCGCCGGGCCAGGATTCGTTTGCGGCCTGGCAGGTGGCACAGCTGACTGCCCTGGCGAAGGCGCTTGGTGTCCAAGTCTGAGGACGGCAGTACCACTGCGCTGGCATTCTCGGATGTCAGCGCGGTTCGGGGTGGTCGGGTGATCTGGTCGCAGGCGACGTTCGAGATCCCGGCCGGCGGCATCTATGCGGTCATCGGCACCAACGGATCGGGCAAGACCACCCTTCTCCAGATGATCCTCGGGTTGATCCCCAGCGAAGGATCGCTGCGGGTGTTCGGCGAGGCTCCCGGCGCCGAACGGGATCGCATCGGTTACGTCCCACAGCATTACGCCGAGATCAGCGGTGGAGCCATCCGCGCACGCGACGCCGTTCTTCTCGGATTGACCGGTCGACGTTGGGCATTCAGCCCCACCTCGGCGTCCGACAGACGTCGTGTTGACGACGCACTGCGCGCCGTCAACGCGGAGTCCTTCGCCGATTCCCGCCTGGCGTCCCTCTCCGGGGGTCAGCGCCAGCGGGTGGCCATCGCCGAAGCGCTTGTCTCCCAACCAGATATGGTGATCCTCGACGAACCGCTCGCCTCGTTGGACCTGCGTAGCCAGCATGAGATCGTCAGTCTTCTCACCAAGATCCAGCAAGAGATGTCAGTGACCATTCTGGTGGTCGCCCACGACCTCAATCCGTTCCTACCCGTCTTGAGCGGGGCCATCTACCTCCTCGACGGCCACGCACACTATGCCGCGACCGACGACGTGATCGACGAAGACCTCCTGACCCACCTGTACGGCACGCGCGTCCAGGTCCTCCGCACCCCACAGGGCGATCTCTACACGAGGAGCGTCTGACCGTGATGACGACGACAACTCTGGCCATCGGGTACCAGTCCAACTGGTGGGACATCCTCACATCACCGTTCATGCAGAACGCGCTCGTCGGCGGCATTCTCGTCGCCCTGGCGGCCGGACTGGTGGGCTACTTCACCGTCGTCCGCAACACCTCGTTCGCCGCGCACGCACTCGCGCACATCGGTCTTCCCGGCGCCACCGGGGCAGTCCTCATCGGGGTTCCGGTCACGTTGGGGCTCGGCGCCTTCTGTATCGGTGGCGCACTCGTCATCGGCTTCCTCGGTAAGAAGGCCGGCGAACGCGAGGTGATCACCGGCACCGTGCTGGCCTTCGCAACCGGGCTCGGACTGTTCTTCAATTCGCTGGCCACCAAGAGTTCGTCGACGATGACCAACGTCTTGTTCGGCAACCTGCTGGCCATCTCGAATCAGCAGCTGCTCGCCTTCACCGCCATGCTCGCCGTTCTCGCGGTGTGTATCGGATTCGTCTATCGGCCGCTGCTGTACACCTCGGTGAATCCGGGAGTGGCTGAAGCCAAAGGTGTTCCGATCCGTACGTTGTCGATTCTGTTCATGGCCCTGCTGGGTCTGGCGGTGACGATGGCGGTACAGGCCGTGGGCACTCTTCTGCTGTTTGCTCTCGTGGTCACCCCGGCCGCAACGGCGATCATGCTCACTCCCCGGCCGGCCCGGGCAATGGCAATCTCGACGCTCATCAGCGTTGTCGCCGTCGGCGCAGGTCTGACACTGTCCGCGATGTACAACATGCCGCCGAGCTTCCTCATCGTTTCGATCGTCTGCGCGTTCTGGTTGATCGTCTGGGTGAGCAGCAAACGTGTTCGCGCCACGGCACAGGCACTCGACGACACGGCGCCGCCCAGCCACGGCACCCAGACGCACACGACACCTGCCGGGACCTCCTCCGCTCCCTGACGGTGCTCGAGGCGCGAGGCGTCGCATCTCGCAGCGGAGGGGCTTCGACACTCGCAATTCGCCCTTGTGCTCGACCCGGACGACTCCTAAACTGAAGCCCATTCACAAATGAGTATGGTTACCCTAAGTTCCATTCTCTCCTACGTTCGGGAGCGTCCATGACGACGGCTACATCTTCACCGACCGACCAGTCGGACGAGCACGGCCTCGAGCCCGATCCGGCCGAGGAGCACAAGGCACAACAGAAGGCGAACGCTCGGGCTCTCAAGGACCTGATGAAACCGGTTGCGGGACAACTCGCGATCGGCCGGATTCTCGCCGTGATCTCCGGCATCCTCGCGGTATTCCCCTATGTCGCACTGGTGCACATCGGCGACGTGCTGCTCGACGCCTACAACACGGGCACCGCAGTCGACCGCGACGAAGTCGAACGCTGGATTCGAATCCTGGTGATCACCTTCGCCTTACGACTGTTCGTCTACCTGATCGCGCTGCTCGTCACGCATTTCGCCGACGTCAAGCTCGGTCACGTCATCCAGCTGCGACTGGTGCGTAGATTCGCGCGGGTACCTCTCGCGTGGTTCACTTCCACCAACTCGGGGCGAGTGCGCAAGGGCCTGCAGGACGACATCGGAACCATCCACCAGCTCATCGCCCACCAGCCGGTCGACGGCACCATGGCCATCGTGATGCCGCTGGCCTTGATGGTCTACAGCTTCGTCATCGACTGGCGCCTGGGCCTGTTGGCCATCGCCACTCTCCCGCTGTACGTCGGCGCGATGAGCTTGTCCATGCGCGGGATGGGCGGCAAGACCGCCGAGATGGATCAGCGCCTGTCGACGGTCTCGGCCCGCATGGTCGAGTTCGTCACCGGGATCGCCGTGGTGAAGGCCTTTGGGCGCGTGGGACGTTCGCACCGCAACTATCAGGACGCCGCCGACGAGTTCTACGATTTCTACTCCGAGTGGGTCAAGCCGCTGATCCGGGTGTCCGCACTCGGGATGTCGTTCCTCGCAGTTCCGTTGATCCTGGTCATCAACATCGGGATCGGTTCGATCCTCGTACACAACGGCATCGTATCCACGGCCGATGTGCTCGCGACGTCGCTCATCGCCCTGCTGATCCCCTACGCACTCGAGACCCTGATGCACTCGATGTGGTCACAGCAGATCGCCGGCGCGTCGGCGCTGCGACTCGTCGACTTGGCCAACACTCCGATCCTCCCCAGCGCAGACGAGACAGTGCCCCACGAATTACGTTCACATGAAGTGACATTCGACCACGTGAGCTACTCCTACGGCACCGGCCCAGACGCGATCCTCGCCGTGGACGACGTGAGCTTCACGTTGCCGGAGGGCACCGTCACCGCCCTCATCGGACCGTCAGGCTCAGGAAAGTCCACGATCGCGACCCTTCTCGCCCGCTTCGACGACCCGCGATCGGGAACCATCAGCATCGGCGGCGTCCCGATCGCCCACCTGCCCGACCTCTATTCCAGGGTGGGTTTTGTGCTGCAAGACGCTCAACTCCTCAACATCAGCATCCGCGACAACATCAGCCTGGGTCGGCCGCATGCCACCGACGACGAGGTACGACGAGCGGCCGGCGCCGCCCGTATCCTCGACGAGATCGAGTCTCTTCCACACGGATTCGACACGGTGTACGGTGCCGACTCCGGCTTGTCCGGAGGCCAGGCACAGCGCATCGCGATCGCCCGCGCCGTCCTCGTCGACGCACCGATCCTCATCCTCGATGAGGCGACCGCGCTGACCGACCCGGAGTCCGAACACCAGATCCAGCAAGCACTGTCGACGCTCGCGCATGGCCGAACGGTTCTGGTGATCGCCCACCGCCCCGAGGTCATCAAGGGGGTCGACCAGATCATCGTCGTCAACGACGGCCACGTGACAGCGATCGGCAAACACGAAGAGCTCCAGGACAATCCCGACTATGCGCGGCTGTGGAAACTCACCGGCGCGGCGAAGCGAGTTCAGAAATGACCACACTCCCCCTCATCGACATCGTCCCGCGCATGAAGCGCATGGTCTCGCATCCGGAAAACATGCGGCCTGCCATCGCCGGGAGCATCATCGTCGGCCTGGTTGAGGGCGTTGCGCTCGCGGCGCTGCTCCCCACCATCACCACGCTGGCGCAGGGCACCCCGGTCTGGGGCATGGGCCTCGCCGGCTGGCTCTGGGTACTCGGCATTCTCTCCGTCGTCGGCTTTGGCCTACACTACTTCTCGGAGAGCGCGAATTACGCAGTCGCGCTGGACTTCCTGCGGAGTCTGCACCGGCTGGTCGGCGACCAGGTGGCCAAGCAACCACTCGGTTGGTTCGCACGGCCGGCGGCCGGGGCGCTGTCCCGGATGGTGTCGTCGGAGTTGATGTCGGCCGGCGAGATCTTTGCGCACATGTTCGGGCCGCTCGTGTCTCGCAGCACCGCTGCGTTCGTGATCATCGTCGCCGCGTGGTTCTGGGATCCGACTCTCGGACTCATTCTGACCGTTGCGGTTCCGGTGTTCGTGCTCATCACCCTGGCGTCGACGGCGCTGATGCGCAAAGGACGCGCCATTCACGATCCGCAGGAAGTGAATTTGGCCAATCGAGTGGTGGAGTACGCCCAATGCCAGGGCGCACTCCGGTCCTGCGATCGCAGCGACGATTACCGGCCCCTGAGTCAAGCCCTCGACGACACCTACAAAGCAAAGACCAAAGGCTTGTGGCTCGAAACAGTGGGAATGTTGCTGAGCGGCATGGTGACCCAAGGTGTGATCGTTGTCCTGATCACGGTGACCGGGTCACTCGCCATCGACGGCTCGCTGGAACCCATTCCGGCACTGGCCTTCATCGGACTCGCACTCCGATTCACCTCGACGGTCTCGGCCATCACCACCAGTGCAATGGCGCTCGAATCGCGCCGCCCCCTCCTCGACGGCCTCGACGAGGTGCTGACCGCGACGCCGCTTCCCGAACCGAACACGACTGTCGCACTGACCAAGCCGGGAACCGTCGAACTCGATGACGTCACCTTCACCTACCCCGGCGCATCCGCACCCGCGCTGCGCAACGTCTCGATGACCGTTCCCGCCGGGTCGATGGTGGCCCTCGTCGGACCGTCGGGTGGCGGCAAGACGACCATCGCCCGCGTCATCAGCCGCTTCTACGACGTCGACACCGGGCGTGTGCTGGTCGGCGGGGTACCCGTCACCGAACAGACCACCGAACAACTGATGGGCCAGCTGTCGATGGTGTTCCAGGACGTCTACCTCTTCGACGACACCCTCGAGGCCAACGTCCGAGTGGGCCGAGCGGACGCGACCGACGCCGAGGTCCGCGAGGCGGCCGACCTCGCGGGCGTCACCGAGATCGCCGCCCGCCTGCCCGACGGCTGGAATACGCAAGTGGGAGAAGGCGGCCGAGGGCTGTCGGGCGGCGAACGTCAGCGTGTGGCGATCGCGCGGGCACTGCTCAAGCAAGCGCCGATCGTCCTCCTCGACGAAGCGACGTCGGCACTCGACATCGAGAACGAAGCCAATATCGTCGCCGCCGTCGAGCGATTGCGCGCACAGGCCACGGTGATCATCATCGCCCATCGCCTGGCGACCATCGCCGGCGCAGACACGATCATCGCCCTCGACGCCGAGGGCCGCGTCGAAGCGCAGGGCAGACACGAGGAACTGATCGCCACCGACGGGACATACGCCCGGTTCTGGCATCGACTCGAGAGCGCACAAGGCTGGCAGCTGACGAATTAGAATCTGCGTATGCGTCAGAGCAACGTCGACGGCAACGCACGGACGGTGGGCAAGAAGGCCGGCCGCAAGCCGGCTTTCACCGAAGCCGACGTCGTCACCGCTGCGCTCGACGAGGGAATCGACAGGTTCACGTTGTCGGCTGTCGCACAACGGCTCGGCGTGGTCACCCCGGCGATCTACCGGCTGTTCGACTCTCGCGAACAGGTCGTCGTGGCATGCCTGGACCGCGCCGCCGCCAGTATCCGGTTGCCCGCGGACGAACCGGATTGGCATGCGGTGCTCAAACTCTGGGCCGACGAGTGCTGGCGGGTGTGCGAGAATTTTCCGGGCCTCGAACGCGTGGTCTACGACTACGCACCCGCCTTCACCCGGATCGAGGAGATCCTGGCGGAATACTCACGACGCATCACCGCGTACGGCAAGACTCCCGGTCAGGCGATGTTCGCACTCGATTTCATCGGCGACACCGTCTTCGCCTGCCACCTTTCCGTGGAGTCGATGCGCACCGTGGATGACAGCGGCACAACGGGATTGGACCGGGTGAAAGCGGCCGTGAGCACCCACTCGGTCATCGAACCCCGGGAGTCCTGGCGCGAGCGGGGGGTGGTCGACCTGAAGGTCGACTTCATCCTGATGGGACTCGAGCATCGCTGGCCGGAGATCTGAATCCACCCTCGACCCCACGGTCGTTCGGCGGTACCGATCACTCTTGATGGCAATCATCATCGACTGGCCAGGAGGTCGAGGAGGCGGTCGACGAACGCGGCCTGGGCCGGGTTCAGTTTGCGCCGGGCGGTGTCCGGTGACATCCATTCGGCACGGTCGATCTCGGGGAAGCTCTGCATCTGCCCCGACCGTGGCGGCCACACCATCTCGAAGGTGTTGCTCCGAACCGTCGTGACGTCGAGATCGCCTTCGACCCCGAAAGCGACGACGACCTTGCCCGATTTCAGCGTCACCTCCCCGAGATCGATGTGGCCTCCGTCGGGCACCGAGCTGCCGATCTCCTCGGCGAACTCACGGCGGGCGGTCTCCCAGGCCGACTCGTCGGGCTCGACCAGCCCCTTCGGAATCGACCACGCGCCGTCGTCCTTGCGCGCCCAGAGCGGTCCGCCCGGGTGCGCGACGAGAACGTCGACTCCGTCGTCGGATCGCCGATAGAGGAGGATGCCCGCGCTGCGCTTCGAACCATGTGCCATGGATATATTTTCACGGAAACACCGACGACACACGAATGCGGCAGTACCGAAATGTCCGAATCGTAGACACTGTGCATGGCGGTTCTCGACACGATCAAGCACGGCAAAGAAGCCCAGCATCCGGTGGATGACATTCCGCCTCTGGTCAAACTTCTGCCGCTCGGCATCCAGCACGTGCTGGCGATGTACGCGGGCGCGGTCGCCGTCCCGCTCATCGTCGGCGGCGCGATGGTCAGCGCAGGCAAACTCGAGCAGGGCGACATCGTCCACCTGATCACCGCCGACCTCTTCGTCGCCGGTATCGCGACGATCCTGCAGGCGGTCGGCTTCTGGCGATTCGGCGTCCGACTCCCCCTCATGCAGGGCGTCACCTTCGCCGCCGTAGGACCGATGATCACCATCGGGATGAACCACGGCGTGACCGCCATCTATGGGTCGGTGATCGCGTCGGGTGTCTTCATGATCGCCGCCGCACCCATCGTCGGCAGACTGATCAGATTCTTCCCGCCGCTGGTCACGGGCACGATCATCCTCATCATCGGCGTATCCCTGATGCGCGTCGCGGCCGGCTGGTTCGGCGGCGGAACCAACGAGGGCGAGGACTTCGGCGCACCCAAGGCCATCGCCTTCGGCTTCCTGACGCTGGCCATCATCATCGCGCTCGAGATGTTCGCTCCCCCGACGATCAAGCGGGTGTCGGTGCTCGTCGGCCTGGTGCTCGGCACGCTGATCTCGCTGCCCTTCGGCATGGCCGACTGGGATGGTGTCGGCGAGTCGGCGTGGGTGGCCGTTCCGCAGCCGTTCCAATTCGGTGTGCCGTCCTTCGAGCTCAGCTCGATCATCTCGCTGATCATCGTGGCGCTGGTGATCATGACGGAGACCACCGGCGACATCGTCGCGGTCGGCGAGATCGTCGACAAGAAGATCACCCCCCAGAAGCTGGCCGACGGTATGCGTGCCGACGGTCTCGGTACCGTCATCGGCGGCGTGTTCAACACCTTCCCGTACACCGCGTTCGCCCAGAACGTCGGGCTGGTCGCGATCACCGGCGTCAAGACCCGGCACGTCGCCACCTGCGCCGGCGTCATTCTGGTGGGTCTCGGGCTGCTGCCGAAGGTGGCCGCGATCGTGGAGGGCATTCCGCTCCCCGTGCTCGGCGGCGCGGGCGTCGCACTGTTCGGCATGGTCGCCGCGAGTGGCGTGCGAACCCTCTCCAAGGTGAAGTTCAACAACACCAACATCCTGGTCGTCGCCATCTCGGTGGGTGTCGCGATGCTGACCGAGGCCAAGCTGTACTACACCGACCGCAGCAGCGGCGAGGCGGTCAACGTCTCGCTCGACCTCTACCACCAGTTCCCCGACTGGTTCCAGACGATCTTCCATTCGGGTATCTCAGCGGGTGCGATCACCGCCATTCTGCTCAACCTGCTGTTGAACACCCGGAGCACATCGGCCGACCCGCTGGACTATCACAACACCGGCGAGATCGAGGTGGCCGGCGATCCAGTGGGCATCGCCGCCTCCGACGCACCCCGCGGCGCGGCCTTCGACCCCCGCGACGCCCTGGCCGCGGCCGACCCCGACACCCCACCCGAGACGCTACGCGTCCTCGCCGAACACGACGCCGGACTACACCGGTTCATCGTCACCAATCCCAATGCGCCACAGGACCTGTGTGACTGGATCAAGAGTCTCGGCGACCCCAAGGTGACTCAAGTGTTCGACGTCTGGGACGGCCGGACCGACGGGCAGTTCTCGCGCCGGGAGTGATCGGGCACCGTCGACGTTGGGCGGAACGCGGCTGGCCCTCCCGATCCACCGTATCGTTGAACCATGTCTCCCAGCCCAGAGCATGTCCCTACCGAACCGAGCCCGAACAATCCGGCCGCCGAGGATCCGACCGACGACCCGGACATCCCGCACGACTACCCGCACGAATCGGCATTCGCGTTCGGCGACGCCAAGCCGATCGGCGAGACCGACCGGATCGCCCGCGAGAAGGCGATCTACGAGGCTGCGCGTCACGGGAACGACCTCAACCGGGGACACGCGCTCGGCGGTACCGACGGGACCACCGAAGGGCAGTAGACAATAACCGTCGTGGAGGTTCTGTCCAGCCGTGTGCTTCTGCGCTCCGGTGACCCCGAGCGACTTCAGCACTTCTATCGCAACCAACTGCGGCTCGCCGTTGCCCGTGTCTACCCCGGAGGCATGGTCTTCCATGCCGGGAACGGGCTGATCGAGGTACCCGGGCACATGTCCGACGATGTCGGCCCGGCAACCGACGCCGTGCTCTGGCTGCAGGTCCGCGACGCGCAGGCATGCGAACGTGAACTGCGAGCCAACGGGGTCGCCATCTCCCGCGAACCGGTGACCGAGCCGTGGGGACTGATCGAGATGCACATCGAGGACCCGGACGGCAGGCTGTTGATCGTCGTCGAGGTGCCCGACGACCACCCGCTGCGCCGCGACACCCGGTGATAGACACATGACAGACTTGTCGCCATGAGCACTTGGATCGCACCGGTGGCGCCGACCCGGCTCGACGCGACGGTCGAACTGCCCGGCTCGAAGTCCATCACCAACCGTGCGCTCGTCCTTGCCGCTCTCGCCGACGGACCGTCGACCATTCGCGGAACGCTGCGTAGTCGCGACACGAACTTGATGCTCGGCGCGCTCACGGCGCTGGGAGTGGGCGTGCGCGTCGACCCGGCGCAGGAGACGACGGTGTCGATCGAACCGGCACCGCTGCATGCCGCCGACATCTACTGCGGACTCGCCGGCACGGTGATGCGATTCCTGCCGCCGGTGGCCGCTCTCGCAGACGGACCGGTCACCTTCGACGGCGACGAGCAGGCCCGCACCCGACCGCAGACCACCATCCTCGACGCACTGCGCGGACTCGGCGTGGGCGTCGAGGGCGACGCCTTGCCGTTCACCGTCGACGGTGCGGGAACAGTGCGGGGCGGCGAGGTCACCATCGACGCATCCGGATCGTCGCAGTTCGTGTCCGGTCTGCTGCTGTCCGGGGCCCGGTTCGACGACGGCCTGATGATCCGCCACGTCGGCGCGCCTGTACCGAGCACACCGCACATCGACATGACCGTCGACATGCTCGCCACCGCGGGTGTCACCGTGGACACCAGTGAGCCGAACACATGGCGGGTGGCGCCGGGGAGGATCGCCGCCGTCGACTGGACGGTCGAGCCCGACCTCTCCAACGCGGCCGCTTTCCTCGCCGCGGCCGCGGTCACCGGCGGCACCGTGCGCGTACCGTACTGGCCCGCGGTCACCACCCAGCCCGGCGCTCGCATCGCCGACATCCTCGCCGCGATGGGCTGCACCGTCGAACTGATCGACGGCACACTGTCCGTGCAGGGCCCGCAACGACTTTCGGCCGTATCGCTGGATCTGCGGGACATCGGCGAGCTCACCCCGACGATCGCGGCGCTCTGTGCGGTGGCCGACGGCGACTCCGAGCTGACCGGGATCGCCCACCTGCGCGGACACGAAACCGACCGGCTGGCCGCACTGACCACCGAGATCACGCGGCTCGGCGGCATCTGCACCGAGACCGACGACGGCCTCCAGATCACCGGGACCACTCTGCACGGCGGAACCTGGGAGTCCTACGCCGACCACCGGATGGCCACCGCGGGCGCGATCATCGGCCTCGTCACCCAGGGCGTCACCGTCGACGACATCGAAACCACCACCAAAACCCTCCCCGACTTCCCCGGCATGTGGCAGCAGATGATCGGGCACCCGTGACCCGCCCCCCGCTGCCTGAGGTGCGAGGAGCGCTAGCCGCCGGGTTGAGGAGCGACGAGCGAGCGCAGCGAGTCCGGCGCGTCTCGAAACCGACGAGCCTCGAAGGCCTCGCAACACTTCCTCGCCAGCCCTTCGAGGCTCGCAAGCTCGCTCCTCAGGGAGCGGAAACGGCTCGCAAGCTCGCTCCTCAGGGAGCGGAAACGGCTGGCAAGCGCAACGCGACGGTCCGCCCTTGACCCGCCGCGCGGCCAGCTACGACGAGTCCGACGTCCGGGTTCGTCCCGGTAAGGGCAGTCGGCCGCGCACCAAGCAACGTCCCACGCACGACGACGCAGCCGACGCGATGGTGGTGTCGGTGGATCGTGGCAGATGGGGATGTGTCCTGGGCGGCGACCCCGACCGTCACCTCGTGACCATGCGCGCCCGCGAACTCGGCCGCACACCGATCGTGGTGGGCGACAACGTTTCTGTGGTGGGCGATCTGTCCGGAAAGCCCGACACCCTTGCCCGGATCGTCCGTGTCGCCGAACGCTCCACCATCTTGCGACGCACCGCCGACGACTCCGACCCGTACGAGCGGATCGTCGTCGCCAACGCCGACCAACTCCTCATCGTCACCGCCATGGCCGATCCCCCACCTCGCACCGGATTCGTCGAAAGAGCGCTCGCCGCAGCCTATGTCGGCGGTCTCGCGCCCATCTTGTGCCTGACCAAATCCGACCTCGCCGACCCCACCGAGTTCACCGCCGCCTTCGCCGACCTCGACCTGCCGATTGTCCGGGCCGGCCGAGACGACCCGCTCGACGACATCCTCACCATCTTGGACGGCCACCTCACCGCGCTCATCGGACACTCGGGTGTCGGCAAGTCGACATTGGTTAACCGTCTTGTGCCCGAGGCAGATAGAGCAACGGGCGTGGTGTCGGGTGTCGGCAAGGGACGGCACACGTCGACCCAGTCGGTCGCTCTCGCATTGCCTGGTGACGAGTTGCCCCGCACCTGGGTCGTCGACACCCCAGGTATCCGGTCGTTCGGACTCGCGCACGTCACCCCCGACGACATCGTCGACGCCTTCGACGATCTCCGCGACGCCATCGAGGACTGTCCGCGCGGCTGCACCCATCTCGGCCCACCCGCTGACCCGGAGTGTGCGCTCGATCTGCTCGAAGGCCACTCACACCGACGTGCAATGGCGGTGCGGCAGTTGCTCGTTGCCGTCACCACCGGCGTCGAATCTCCTAGCGAATCGTGAACGTCACCGGCTCCGCGTCGATCCCGTCCACGCTCGCGACCGCGCGATAGGTTCCGGGAACCAGATCTTGCCGTGGCTGTGTGCAGGTCAACTCGCTCGTCTTGAGCGACCACTTGTATCCGACGGCGGGCGCGTACTGGTGTGGTGCGATCACCACGACCCGAGTGCCCTTCTCCGGACTGCAATCCCGGCTTCCCCACTGCCGCTCTCCGGCGGCCGACGTCACGACGATCTCGGTCGCCGAGACACCGATGTCGAGCGGGCACGGGGTGTCGGCGTCGTTGCGGATCCGCCAGGCGAACATCATGCGATCACCCACCCGGAACGCCGGCTTGCTGGCGACCAGGGTCATCGTCGTCGTCTCCGGGGAACAGTGCCCGTTCGCGCGTGCGGCCACCGATGTCGTCGCCGACGTGGTGTCCGGTGCAGCTGCCGATGCCGCGTGCGCCGACTCCGAGTCAGACCTCCACCACAGGGTGGCCGCGACGACCCCGAGGACCGCGACGATCGCGACACCCGTGACGATGCCGACGACGATCTTCGCTGTCGATCTCGGGGCCGGCGTATCGGTCAGCTGCGCGGCGTGTGTGATCACTTCTCCCGGAAGCGTTTCCGCGGACTGTGCCGAACTCGCCTCGAGCGCCCGGGTCAGCGCACGCGCGAAGTCGGTGACGGTGGAGAATCGATGGGCCGGGTCTTTCGCGAGCGCCCGTTCGAGGACGGCGTCGACTCCCACGTATCCGGTTCCGAGAACCGCACTCGCCTTCGGCGCAGGTTTCGTGATGTGGGCAAGCATCAACGCCGCTGGCGTCGGTTCGGAGAAGGGTGCCCGTCCGCACAGCAGTTCATACGTCGTGCAGGCCAGCGAGTACTGATCCGAACGCGGGCTGGCCTCGCCGCCGTCGAGCACCTCGGGTGCCGCATAGGCGAGCGTTCCGATGAACGCGCCCGACGTCGTCGCTCCCGGCACATCGACGAGTCGCGCGATCCCGAAGTCCACCACGACCACCCGGCTGATGCGACCACTGTCGTCACGTCGCACGATCACATTGGCAGGCTTGATGTCGCGGTGAATGACGCCGCGACCATGGGCGTAGTCCAGCGCATCGGCAACCGACGCAACGACCGCGCCGATGTCGTGTGCATTCAGCACAGCAGCGGAAAGGTCCTGCCCAGCCAGGAAGGCCATGGTGAAGAACGGAGTGCCCTCGGCGACACCGTAGTGGTGGACGGTGACGATGCCCGGGTGGTCCAGACCCGCGGCGGCTCGCGCCTCGTTCACGAATCGGCGCTCGAACTCGGCGCTGTTCGAACCCCCGACCGAGATCACCTTCAGTGCCTCACACCGATGAAGCTGCGCGTTCTCGACCAGGTAGACGGCGCCCATGCCCCCGCTGCCCAGAATGTCGAGCACGCGGTAACCGGCGAAATCCGCACCAATGTTCAGCAAGGTCACCCCCAACCGTCCTGCACCAAACGGACCTCAGCCTAACCGGTACGGCTCTTTGTCTCTTCGCCACCTGCGCGTCCCCTCCCGTCCGACTGGGCGCGCCCACCCCCGACGCCCCTCCCGCCGGCCGAGGTGCGAGCCTGCGAACCTCGCCCCTGGTGAGAGGACATTGTCGTCTCACCACGCCCTTCGAGGCTCGTCGCTTGCGCTCCTCGCACCTCAGGGAGCGGATGGGAGGCTCGTCGCTTGCGCTCCTCACACCTCAGGGAGCGGATGGGGCCATCAGCGGTCGACGACGGTCGTTTCGAAGAAGTACCGGTCGGCGCGGTAGGCGTGGCGCCCGACCTCGACGACGCGTCCGGCGTCGTCGAACGCCGTGCGTTGCATGGTCAGCAGCGGTGCGCCGACCTCTTCGCCGAGCAGTGCGGCCTCGTCGGCGTCGGCGGCCTTGGCGCCGATCCGCTGGCGAGCAAGTCGAATGTGTACACCCCGGGCGCGGAGTCCCTTGTAGAGACCACCGTCTTCGAGTTCCCCTGCGGGCGGACAGATGTCGGCGGGCAGGTGGTTGGTCATCACGGCCAGCGGTTCTCCGCCTGCACTGCGGAGACGTTTGATGGTGACCGCTTCGCCATCGACCGGCAGCGCCAGATCCTGGCGCAATTCCTCGTCCGGGATGCCGATGCGGTATTCGAGCAACTGCGTGGCCGGATGCATACCGGCGGTGCTCAGGTCGTCGAACAGGCTCGTCAGTTCCACCGAACGGTGCACGGGACTCTGCACCACCTGGGTCCCGACCCCCCGCTTGCGTACGACGACGCCCTTGTCGACGAGTTCTTGTATGGCCTGACGAATGGTCGGGCGGGACAGCTTGAGCCGTTTGGCGAGATCGAGTTCGTTCTCCAGCCGGTCACCGGGGCGCAGGTCACCGCTGACGATGGCAGACTCGAAAGCCTGCGCGAGCTGGTGATACAGCGGCACCGGAGTCGACCGGTCGAGCTCCACGGCCAACTGCGTCGTCTCGGACATGCCTGTCATTATGTCATAACAAACTATGTTTGTGTCAGTACTCCGGGATGTTGTGTGGCGTGATCACCGCGATCGCCGATCGCCGCGGCCGAAACTCCGGGATGGCGCCGTGATGACTCATCACCACCTGGGCCATCGCCCGCATGTCCGATCGCAGGTCGTGATGCAGGATCGCACTCAGATGACCACTGGCGAGCAATGTGCGGTTCATGTCGCTGAGGTCGTGCCCCAGAAACACCTCGCACGCGCGATCCGACGCCGCAAACGCGTCGACGATGCCACGATTTCCACCACCGATCGAATAGACCGCCACGATGCCCGGATGCTTGTCGAGCGCGGTGTCGACGAGGCGTCGGCACGTCGCGTCGAGACCGTCGGAGTTGGACACCGCGACCACCGTGCGACCCGGGTCGTGAACCCGCAGCGCCTCACGGAAGCCCTGCTCGCGCAGCCCCTCGCCCTCAAAGGTCGCACCGCTGGTGATCACCAGGACATCGCCCGCCACGTGCCGCAGCCAGCGCGACATCAGGTAGGCCGCCGTGGCTCCGACCGCCCGATTGTCCATGCCCACGTAGGCAATGCGAGTACTGCGCACGACGTCGGTGACCAGCGTGATCACCGGGATCCGCTGCGCAGTCAGGCGTCGGATCGCGTCCTCGATCTCGGGTACGTCCGGCGCTTTGAGGACCACCGCATGGCTGCCGCGCCGTCCGATGGCGTCGAGTTCGTCGACCATCGACGCCACCTCCCACCGCTCGCGCACGTGATAGCGCGCACGCATGACCGCCGGGCGCAGTGCGGGCAGTTCGGCCTCGAGGGCGTCGGAGACCAGCCGCGAGAACTGGCGTGGCGTGTCCATCACGAGGTCGATGAGGAACTGTCGGCCCGAGAGCCGCAGCTGGGTGCGTTGCCGATCGAGGTCGGCAATGGCCTGCTCGACCTGCCGCACCGTCACCTCGCGCACGCCTGGCCGGCCGTGCAGGACGCGATCGACCGTCGCATCGCTGACGCCCGCCTGCCGCGCGATCTCGCGCACCGGATACCGATGTGGCATGCCGCACTCCTGAGGGATTCTTGATGGATATTCCTTCTTGTCCAGACAATAGGATATTGTGATCCTGATCTCGACACCTTCAGTGCCGAGAGGAAGACCAGACTGATGAGCACCCAGCAGATCACCCCCGCCCGCGCCGATCGCATCACCGCCGAGGAATGCCGGATCGACGACTTCATCGCGCTCACCGACCGCACCACCGACCTCGCCGACTACCCATTCGCGGCGAGCACCGAGCGCGGCGTCCTCTTCTACGACGCCGCGGCGGTCACCGGGACCGACGATCGCACCCGCGCGCAGATCTCCGACGAACTCGCCCGCGCACTCCTCGCCGGACCCGGCATCGTCGTCTTCGCCGGAGCGTTCGGCGACGCTCACGCACTGCGCGAAACCACCGGTGTCTTCAGCGAGATCATCGCCGACCAGCACGCCGCCGGGATGGCGGGCGGCGACCATTTCGCCAAGCCGGGCGCCAACGATCGCATCTGGAACGCGCTGCAGAAGTTCGCGCAACGCGCACCTGAGCTCTACAGCCGCTACTACGCCAACGACGTCCTCGCGCTGATCAGCGAGGCGTGGCTGGGCCCGATGTATCAGGTCACGTCACAGGTCAACGTCGTCAATCCCGGTGGTGCCGCACAGAATCCGCACCGTGACTACCACCTGGGCTTCATGTCGACCGACACCGCCGCCCGATTCCGCGCCCACATCCACCGGCTCTCTCCCGCGCTCACGCTGCAGGGTGCGGTCGCGCACGTCGACATGCCCATCGAGTCCGGCCCGACCATGTACCTGCCGTATTCGCAGACCTACGAGCCCGGCTACCTGGCGTTCAATCTGCCCGATTTCCGTGAGCATTTCGCCCGCAACTACGTGCAGCTGCCGCTGTCGGCGGGCGACGCGGTGTTCTTCAATCCCGCCCTCTTCCATGGCGCCGGCCACAATGTGTCCAGTGACATCAGGCGGATGGCGAACCTGCTGCAGATCTCGTCGGCCTTCGGGCGGGCGATGGACGCCGTCGACCGCTCGGCGATGCTGCGGGCTCTCTACCCCGCTCTGCGAAAGTTGTCGGCGACCGGTGACCACCGCGCCGTTGCCAACGTGATCGCCTCGGCGGCAGAGGGTTACGCATTCCCGACCAACCTCGACATCGACGCCCCGATCACCGGACTCGCCGGCGAGACGCAGGCCGAACTCGTCGCACGTTGCCTCGCCGGCGATGTCACCGCCGAACGATTCGACGCCGAACTCACCGCACTCGACACCCGTCACGACCCGAACGGAGCGCACTGATGACCTTTTCGACGACGAACGCTCTGGCCGGCAAGGTCCTGCTGGTCAGTGGCGGCACGCAGGGCGTCGGCGCCGCGATCGTGCGGGCAGGCGCAGCGGCTGGGGCGTCGGTGATGTTCACCGGCCGCAATGCGGAGAAGGGCAAGGCGCTGGTCGCCGAACTCGACGGCGAAACGCCCGTCCGGTTCACGCAGACCGACCTGACCGATCCGGCCGCGGCGTCGGACTCGGTGGCGGCGACCATCGCCGAGTTCGGTCGCATCGACTGCCTGTGCAATGCCGCCGGCGCCACCAGTCGCGGCAGCCTGCTCGACACCACGCCCGAGCTCTTCGATCATCACGTCGCACTCAACATGCGCGCGCCGTTCTTCACCATGCGGGCGGCTGTGCGCGACATGGTCGACCGCGGCGCGTCGGGCTCCATCGTGAACATCATCACGATGTCGTCGTACGGCGGACAGCCTTTCCTCGCACCGTATTCCGCGTCGAAGGCGGGGTTGGTGGGTTTGACGAAGAACGCCGCCCACGCCCACCGCTGGGACCGCGTCCGGATCAACGGACTCAACATCGGCTGGACCGAAACCGAGGGCGAGGCCGACATCCAGAAGCGTTTCCACGGCGGTGACGACACGTGGGTCGAGAAGGCGAACGCGTCGGTGCCGATGGGCAAGCTCGGCCAGCCCGACGAGATCGCCGACTTCGTGGTGCTGCTGCTGTCCGACCACAGCGGCGTGGTCACCGGTTCGGTGATCGACTGGGATCAGATCGTGATGGGAGCGGTGGACTGATGGGATTGCGCATCGGCGTTGTCGGCCTCGGCCGGATCGGCGCCTTCCACACCGGCACCCTCGCCGGCCTCCCCGAGGTCGACGAACTGGTGATCACCGACGCCGTACCGGCCGCGGTCGACGCAGCGGCCGCCGCTTTCCCGACGGCACGTGCCGTCGCCGACATCGACGCGGTGCTCGACGCCGACGTCGACGCTGTGATCGTCGCGACCGCCACACCCACTCACGCGCCGTTCATCGAAAAGTCAGTCGCCGCAAATACTCCCGTCTTCTGCGAGAAGCCGATCGCCATGTCTGCGGAGGAGTCGGCCGACGTCGCCCGACGCATCGCAGGCTCCGAGGTGCTGGTCGCCATCGGCTACAACCGGCGTTTCGACCCGGCCTTCAGCGCCGCGCGTGCCGCCGTCGCATCGGGCGAACTCGGCTTCATCACGACGGCCCGCTCGACGACCCTCGACCCCGCACCGCCACCCATGGCGTATATCGCCGGCTCGGGCGGCATCTTCCGCGACTGTGCGGTCCACGACTTCGACACTCTCCGTTGGGTGTTGGACGACGAAGTCGAGACAGTGTTCGCCACCGGCACCAACCAGGGCGACCCCGCCTTCAGCGAGTACGACGACGTCGACTCGGCCACGGCGGTACTGACTTTCGCGTCGGGAACCATGGGGATCGTGTCCGCGAGCCGGTACAACGGTCGCGGCTACGATTGCCGTCTCGAAGTCCACGGCAGCGAGGATTCCGTTGCCGCCGGCTGGGATGACGGCACTCCGATGCGCACCACCGACCCTGCGGTCACGTTCCCGTCCGGCACCCCGCACGGCTTCTTCATGGACCGATTCGCCGAAGCCTACCGGCGTGAACTGACCGCGTTCTGCCACGCCGTCACCGACGACACACCCGGCCCAGTCCGGCTCTGCAGCGTCGATGACGCCCTCGCGGTCGCCGTGATCGCCGACGCCGCAACACTTTCCCTCACCGAACGCCGACCCGTAGAAACCGCCGAGGTCGACCCTCGACTCACAAGGACACTCCCATGACCAACTCCGCTGTGACCGCTACCCAGCTCCGTGTGGCCGGCGCCCCCATCTCCTGGGGTGTCTGCGAAGTCCCCGGCTGGGGCCACCAACTGCCGCCAGAGCGCGTCTTCGGTGAGATGCACGAGCTCGGCATGACCTCCGCCGAGACCGGGCCCGAGGGCTTTCTGCCCACCGATCCCGTCGAACTGCGAGATGCGCTGGCCGCGTACGGCCTCGGATGTGTCGGCTCGTTTGTGCCCGTCGTGCTGCACGACGCCGCAGCCGACCCGCTCGACGACGTCGCGCCGGCACTCGACCGCATCGTCACCAGCGGCGGAGACGTCCTCGTGGTCGCCGCCGCCACGGGCGTCGACGGATACGACTCGCGCCCCGACCTCACCGAGGAACAGTGGGACACGTTGCTGCGCAACCTCGATCGCATCGACGACATGGCCGCCGAGCGTGGCATCGTCGCCGCCCTGCATCCGCATGTGGGCACCATGATCGAGCAGCACGACGAGGTCTTCCGGGTCATCGACGGATCGAAGATCGGACTCTGCCTCGACACCGGACACCTCCTCATCGGCGGCACCGATCCGCTGGAAGTGGCTCGCGCGGTACCGGATCGCATCCGGCACGCCCACCTCAAGGACGTGCGCGTCGACCTGGCCAAGCGTGTCCAGAACGGCGAACTCACCTACACCGAGGCCGTCGGGCAGGGCATGTACGTGCCGCTCGGCGCCGGTGAGGCCCAGATCGGACAGGTCGTCGCGACCCTCGTCGACTCCGGCTACCGCGGTTGGTACGTCCTCGAGCAGGACACCATCCTGACCTCCGAGGACGACGGTGACGCCGCAGCCGGCGATGTCGCTGTGTCCCTGGCTTTTCTGCGTAAGGCCACGCAGCGTCCGGTGCGCGTATGAACCCGCTACGCATCGGCGTGCTGGGCGCGTCGCGCATCGCCGAGTCCGCCATCATCGGTCCGGCACACACGCTGGGTCATCGTCTGGTCGCGGTCGCCGCGCGCGATCGTGACCGGGCGCAGGCCTTCGCCGACAAGTACGACGTCGAGCGGGTCCACGACGACTACCACAGCCTCATCGACGATCCCGAGATCGAGATGATCTACAACCCGCTCGCGAATTCGCTGCACGCGCCGTGGAATCGGGCGGCGATCGAGGCCGGGAAGTCGGTGCTCACCGAGAAGCCGTTCGCCCGCAACGCGATCGAGGCCGCCGCGGTGCGCGATGTGGCGCAGCAACCAGGCACTGTGGTGATGGAGGCCTTCCACTACCTGTTCCACCCGATGATGCACCGCACCTTCGAACTCCTCGACGCCGGCACGATCGGCGAAATCCGCCACGTCGAGATCACCATGGGGATGCCCGAACCCGGACCCGACGACCCGCGCTGGCGCTACGACCTCGCCGGCGGCGCCATCATGGACCTCGGCTGCTACGGCCTGCACCTGTTCCGGCAGCTCGGCCGCTACTGCGGTGGTTCGCCGAACATCACCGGCGCACGCGCCCTGCTGCGGGACGACCAGATCGACGAGGCGTGCTCCATCAACGTCCAATATCCGCGCGGCGCATCGGGATTCAACACGAACTCGATGGTGTCAGGCGAGTACGAGTTCGCCTGCCACATCATCGGCGCCGAGGGTGCACTACTCCTGCACGACTTCCTCGGCCCCAACCGCGACGACCGCCTGGCCGTCACCACCACCGAACGCACCGTCATCGAGAACGTCGGCACCCGCTCGACCTACACCTACCAACTCGAAGCGTTCGCAGCGGCCGTGCGTGACGGCACACCCCTACCCATCGGCATCGACGACGCCATCGAGAACATGCGTTACATCGACGCCGCCTACCGTGCCGCGGGACTCGACCCCCGATGAGGGCACCATCCGCTCCCCGAGCCTGAATCCGCGGAGAACCCCTTCCGCTCCCTGAGGTGCGAGCGAAGCGAGCCTCGAAGGGCCAGGTGAGACAACGATGTCCGCGACCACCCCACGTTCCGTATGAAGTTGTGCCCGGAATCCGGGCACAACATCATACTGGTCAATTCGAACCATCGACGGAACCGGTTCGGCGCCGGCTGCGTCAGACTTTCATGGACATCAACGAATTGTCCGCACGACGCGACGGTGTCTTCACGACACAGGAAGCTCGCGAGTGTGGTGTAAGTGCCTCGACCATCTCTCGCAAAGTGCGCTCGGGTGCCTGGAAAGTTGTCGCTCGAGGCGTGTACATCGCTGCCGGACACTTGCGGTCGGCTCGAGCGCAAGCGCGCATCGCTGTGCTGTCGGTCCACACCCAAGCGGCACTCGGCGGGTTGCCGCTGCGTGGTGGCTTGGGTTCCACGACAAGGAACCCCGCAAGCACCTCGTGTTCACCAAGACTCGCGGGGCACACGCCCGATCGTCTGCCACTGCTGTAATCCAATACTGCGTCTTGCTCGACCAGGATGTTGTCGTCCACGACGGATTGCGGACCACGTCGGCCGCACTCACGGTGCTCGACGCCTCCATCGAGCTGGGGATCGCGGTCATCGACCGAGCATTGCTGTCCGGGCGAGTGTCGGTGGAGGATCTCGAGGCCGCGCACGCTCGCTATCCGAGGCGGCACGGCGCGACACGCGTCGCAACCTACCTGCGTCTCTTGGGGGACGGCGCACGGTCTGAAGCGGAGCGCCTCACGGTCAAGCTGTTCAATGCAGCCGGGATTGTTGGCTGGGTTGCGAACTTGCCTGTCGGTGGGTACGTGGTCGACTTTGCTTTCCCCGAGCTCAAGGTAGGTGTCGAGATCGACGGTCTCGCCTTCCACAGCGATGACACGTCCTTCCAGCGAGACCGCACCAAACGCAACGCGCTCACCGACGCGGGATGGACCATGTTCAATTACACCTACGGAGACGTCGTCGATCGCGCTGCTCACGTCGCAGAGCAGGTCAACAATGCGATCAAACGAGACGCGGCTTGATCAGTATGAAGTTGTGCCCGGATTCCGGGCACAACTTCATACTGATCTGACACGAGTCCGCGCACCAGCGGTCGACGACCGCACCGTCAGCACCGGGTCCAGCGCGACCGCCCCGTAGTAGCCGCATCCGCCGGTGTCGGCCGCCTCGTCGCTGTCCCCCAC
>NZ_JBEXMX010000072.1:0-28656 GCF_040610755.1 Gordonia sp. NPDC003585
CTGCGGCACTGGCCTTGCGCTTGCCGCGCCATGCGAGCGACGGCTTGCCCTCGGTGTCGGCGGCAGCGATCAGGAGTCCGCCCAGCAGGCTGACGTTCTTGAGGAACTGGGTGCGCTGCTGCGCGCGCACGGCAGGGTCGGTCTCCGCCCAGAATGCGTGGCCGGCGACGGTGGTCGGGACCAGACTGCCCGCGAGCACGGTCGACGCGACACGCGGGAACTTCCCGGTGGCGAGCAACAGGCCGCTGCCCACCTGAACCGCCCCGTTGATCCGCACCAGGGTCTCGGGATCGGTCGGGACCTTCTCCGTCGTCTCGTTGGGCAGCTTGTCGACGGCCTGTTCGACAAAGCCCTGCGCAACCTTGGCGCGGCGTTCCGGATTGCGAATCGAATCGACCCCGGCGTAGACGAAGACGGAGGCGAGCATCGGGCGGGCGATACGGCGGAGGATCATTCGGTCACGACCTTCTGGTGTCGGGGTTGTGTTGTTCGAATTCCTGCTGGTGCGCACTTCTTGGCTTTGTCCACGCTACCTGTTCGTCGCAGCGGGCCGTCCGGATCGCTGGTGAGTGGCGTGCGAGGAGGACGGTCGTCGCAGGCGTGGAACTCCTACCATCGCCAGCGCAGGCCCTGGGGTGTCTGGAGGCATATCGCGACGCCGTCGGTTGCGTAGACGCGCGCACGCGCGCCGAGCTTGGGGCACGGTGTGTTCAGTTGCGATGTCGTGATCGTCGGCCAGTGAGTCTTCTTGGTCGTCCAGTGGTTACCCATTCCGACGGCAGAGCAATAGAGCTTGCCGTCGGCGGAGTCCATGCCGCGCTCGTGGTCGTAACAAGGACCGCCCTCACGCTGCACCGACGATGGTTTCGCGCCCGCTTCTCCGGCCGCTCCGAGTAGTCCGATGGCCGGTGCTGTAAGAGCGAGCCCCGTGACTGCCTTCTTCATCGAATATTCCTCCACCGGAGCCCTTGCTCGGTCTGCTGACATTCGACGATGCCGTGGTTCTCGCGTGCCCTGGCTCGAGCTCCCAGCTTGGGGCAAGGGGAGCCGACCGACACCTTTGGTGCGGTGGATAGCGCCTTGCTGGTCCACACCCCGTTCTCATGCGAGCAGTACAGCTTGCCGTCCGCAGACTCCGTCTCGTAGGGATAGCACGGTCCGTCTTCGCGCTGCACTGACGCTGGGGCCGCGTGGGCAGTGCCGGTGACGATGGCGGCGCCAACCGTGACGGTGGCGAGAACTATTGTGCTGATGCGCTTCATGGCTGGCCTGTCGTGTCGGGGTCTAACGCGGGTCGCTCTTTGCGGCCACCGGGTCACTACAGACAAGCAGGCCACGCGTGGGCGCGCCTCCCCTTTCTGTAGTCGGACTTTGCGAGTTGTTGGTTCGGCCAGAACTGGAGTCGAAGTGGAGAAAGCGAGTGCTGCAGCACTCGCCTTCTCCCAATCGACTCCAGCTGTCGCGAGTGCCGGCCGATTCACCAGCCCCGCTCGCGCCACTCCGGCAGTGAGCCGCGTTCGGCGCCCAGCGTCGTGTCTTTGCCATGTCCGGGATAGACGACGGTGGAGTCGGGGTAGCGGTCGAAGATCTTGGTGCTGACGTCGTCGATGAGGGTGTCGAAGTCACCGGGTTGCCATGTTTTTCCGACGCCGCCGGGAAAAAGTGAGTCTCCCGTGAACAAGTGCACGGTGTCGCCGTCGGTGAGGGCGAGCGCGATCGATCCGGGAGTGTGACCGACGAGATGGATTGCGTCGAACGAGAGATCGCCGACGCTGATGACGTCGCCGTCGTCGACGAGGCGGTCAGGGGTCACCGGTAGTTCGGCTGCGTCGAGGCGTCCGGCCGTGGTGGGTACGCCGGTGGCTTCGGCGATCTGCTCGAGCGCCTGCCAATGGTCGAAATGCTGGTGTGTCGTGAAGATGAGTGCGGGTGTGCCGGGTAGCTGCTCGAGTAGGGCGGCGATGGTGTCGCCGTCGTTGGCGGCGTCGATGATCAGCTGGTCACCGGTCGCGCGCGAGGTCACCACGTAGACGTTGTTGTCCATCGGGCCGACGGAGAGTTTCACGATGGTCGCCGAGTCCAGCGTGCGGCGTTGTGGGGTCTTCGACTCGGACAGGTCGCCGGTATAGGTGTCGGAGATGGGGGCTGCTGCTGTCATGCAGACCACTCTAGGAGTGGGTGCCGATCGTGGCGGCAACTCCGGCCTGCGCGCTCGGGAGATCGGCTGCCGCGCAGGTCGCGAGTATCGTGGATGACTGGCCCCGATACCTGTGCGCACCCGGCGGAAAGCGTCCGTGGGAACTGCTGCGCCCGAACTTGTCGGTGGCTGCCGATATTGTGCGAGCGCGTGCGTCGTGCGCGCACGAACCTGCCGGTCACGCCCGTTGTGGCAGCCCGTCGCCGGGCGGGACCGACATCGAGAATGAAACGTTAGGACAGCAGTGGTTGATCGTCTGATCGTCCGTGGTGCGCGCGAACACAACTTGCGCGGCATCGATGTGGACCTCCCGCGGGACAGTCTCATCGTCTTCACCGGACTGTCCGGCTCGGGTAAGTCGTCGTTGGCCTTCGACACGATCTTTGCCGAGGGGCAGCGCCGCTACGTCGAGTCGTTGTCGGCGTACGCGCGTCAGTTCCTCGGGCAGATGGACAAGCCGGACGTCGACTTCATCGAGGGTCTCTCGCCCGCGGTGTCCATCGATCAGAAGTCGACCAACCGCAATCCGCGGTCGACGGTCGGCACCATCACCGAGGTGTACGACTACCTGCGACTGCTCTACGCACGCGCCGGTCGTGCGCACTGCCCGGTGTGCGGGGAACTCATCGCCAAACAGACACCGCAGCAGATCGTCGACCAGATCCTCGACATGGAGCAGGGCACAAAGTTCCAGGTTCTCGCGCCGGTGGTCCGTACCCGCAAGGGCGAGTTCGTCGACCTGTTCGCCGAGTTGCAGACGCAGGGATTCGCGCGCGCCCGCATCGACGGGATCATCTATCAGCTCAGCGATCCACCGAAGCTCAAGAAACAGGAGAAGCACGACATCGAGGTCGTCATCGACCGCCTCGTGGTGAAAGCCTCCGCCAAGCAGCGTATGACCGATTCGGTCGAGACCGGATTGCGTCTGGCCGACGGCATCGTGGTGCTGGACTTCGTCGACCTCGACGAGGACGACCCGCACCGTGAGCGTCGCTTCTCCGAGCGGATGGCCTGCCCCAACGGGCACCCGATCGCCATCGACGACCTCGAGCCGCGGTCGTTCTCGTTCAACTCGCCGTACGGCGCGTGCCCAGAGTGCGACGGACTCGGTGTGCGCAAGGAGGTCGACGAGGACCTCGTGGTCCCCGACCCGGACCTGTCGCTGGCCGATGGTGCAATCGCACCGTGGTCGGGCGGGCACAACGCCGACTACTTCCTGCGTCTGATCTCTGGGCTCGCAGACCAGATGGGCTTCGACGTCGACACCCCGTGGCGCAAACTTCCGATCAAGGCGCGTCGCGCGATCCTCAATGGCAGTGACCACCAGGTGCACGTCAAATTCCGCAACCGCTACGGCCGGACCCGTTCGTATTACACCGAATTCGAAGGTGTGATGGCGTTCCTGAGCCGGCGGATGGAGCAGACCGATTCCGAGCAGATGAAGGATCGGTACGAGGGCTACATGCGGGATGTACCGTGTCCGGCCTGTCACGGCGCGCGTCTGCGCCCCGAAATTCTTGCGGTCACGCTGGATCACCCGACGTACGGACCGCGCTCGATCGCCGAGGTGTGCGCGCTCTCGGTCGCCGAATGCGCCGACTACCTCAACGGCCTCGAACTCGACGAACGTCAGGCCGCGATCGCCGGCCGCGTCCTCAAGGAGGTGCAGGCGCGGATCACCTTCCTGCTCGACGTCGGGCTGGAGTACCTGTCGTTGTCCCGTGCGGCGGGGTCGCTGTCCGGCGGCGAGGCGCAGCGCATCCGGCTCGCGACGCAGATCGGCTCGGGACTCGCGGGCGTGCTGTACGTCCTCGACGAACCCTCCATCGGTCTGCATCAGCGCGACAACCGCCGGCTGATCGACACCCTCACCCGCCTCCGCGACCTCGGCAACACGCTGATCGTCGTCGAGCACGACGAAGACACCATCAGGGCGGCCGACTGGATCGTCGACATCGGGCCACGCGCCGGTGAACACGGCGGCGAGGTCGTGCACAGCGGCAGTTACAAGGACTTGCTGAAGAACCGCCGCTCGCTGACCGGTGCCTACCTCTCCGGGCGCGACGAACTGCCGGTGCCGGCGATCCGCCGACCGATCTCACGCAAGAAGCAGCTGACCGTCGTCGGGGCGCGCGAACACAACCTGCGCGGCATCGACGTCGAGTTCCCGCTCGGCGTGCTGACCGCGGTCACCGGAGTGTCGGGCTCGGGGAAGTCGACGCTGGTCAACGACATTTTGGCGACGGTGCTGGCCAACAAGCTCAACGGTGCCCGGCAGGTGCCCGGACGGCACACCCGGGTCAAGGGTCTCGAACAGCTGGACAAACTTGTGCAGGTCGACCAGTCGCCCATCGGTCGTACTCCGCGGTCGAATCCCGCGACCTACACCGGCGTCTTCGACAAGATCCGCACCTTGTTCGCGGCGACCACCGAGGCCAAGGTGCGTGGCTACCAGCCGGGCCGGTTCTCGTTCAACGTCAAGGGCGGCCGCTGCGAGGCGTGCGCGGGCGAGGGCACCATCAAGATCGAGATGAACTTCCTGCCCGACGTGTACGTGCCGTGCGAGGTCTGCCACGGCGCCCGTTACAACCGGGAAACCCTGGAGGTGCACTACAAGGGCAAGACGATCTCCGAGGTTCTCGACATGCCCATCGAGGAGGCTTCCGAGTTCTTCGAGCCGGTGACGTCGATCCACCGGTACCTCAAGACGCTGGTCGACGTCGGCCTGGGTTACGTCCGTCTCGGACAGCCGGCGCCGACGCTCTCCGGCGGCGAGGCCCAACGTGTGAAGCTCGCTGCGGAACTGCAGAAGCGCTCGACCGGCCGCACCGTCTATATCCTCGACGAACCGACCACCGGCCTGCACTTCGAAGACATCAAGAAGCTCCTCGGGGTGATCAACGGGCTGGTCGACAAGGGCAACACGGTTATCGTCATCGAACACAACCTCGACGTCATCAAGACCGCCGACTGGATCATCGACATGGGTCCCGAGGGCGGCAGCGGCGGCGGGACGGTGATCGCCGAGGGCACACCGGAAGACGTTGTCGCAGTCCCGGAAAGCTATACGGGCAAGTTCCTGGGCGAGATCCTCGACGTCGACGCGACGGTGGCGTCGGCCGGGTAGGGATTCAGGAACCCATCGACTTGCGTATCTCCTCGAGTCGCTTCTTGGCCGCCTCGTCGCGTTTGCGCATCATCTCGTCGGCCTGTTGGCCTTCCGGTGTCTCCTCGGCGAGCTCCTGTGACCCGATCGCGGTGCCGATCCGCTTCTCGATCTTGTCGCGGACAAAGTCGAAGGTCGGGACCCCGGCGTCGGTGTAGTCGGGGTCGGGGAGCGGTGGGATGAAGACGTCGCCCGTCGGCACCGGGGACGTGCCGGGTGAGGAGTCGCCGACGACCTCGCCATCGACGACGATCGGATCCTGATCGGGTGCGCCCGGGTTGCTCATGTACCCAGCGTACGGCGATTCGACGCCGGGTCAGCGGCGTCTGTCGCGTACCGGCCCGGTGTACTTCTCGCCCGGGCCTTCACCGGGCTCGTCCGGGTAGGCGCTGGCCTCCCGGAAGGCGAGCTGAAGCTGTTTGAGGCCGTCCCGGATCGGTGCGGCGTGGATGCCGAGATCGGCCTTCGACGCGTCGACCAGCCCGGCCAGCGCGGTGATCAGACGTCGTGCCTCGTCGAGGTCGACGTCATCGTCGCCTGCGCCCTCCGCCAGACCGAGCTTCTCCGCCGACGAGCTCATCAGCATCACGATCGCCTTGGTGATGACCTCGATCGCGGGAATATCGGCGAGGTCGCGCACGTTGTCGGATTCGGCTGTCGGGATACTCGATTCCTCCGGATCGTGAACACTTCCAGGGCCGCCGGGAGCCCCCTCACCAGCGGGGGAGTCCGACGGCGAATAGGTGTTTCCGGTCATGGCTGATAGACTCCCATAGCACGACCGCCCCGGTATTGCCCGGGGTCGCAAGTGGAGTTCCGCTCCCACCGTCGCGACGCGAATCCTCGCAGTTGCACGGTCCCGGTTCACGCCGACAGGTCGCACGTGTCACCCATGTGGTGCTGCCTGCGGTTCGGCGATCGACGTAAGTCGGTGAATCGGTCGGTAACGGAGCCCTGCCGGTGATCACTCACCGCGGGGCTCTTCTGCTGAGAGCGGCGCGCCAGTTGCGCCCAGTGATGATCGCGGCGGCCACCGACATAGAAACCTGATCAAGGAGGCCCCATCAGCACTGAGACCCGCATCAACGAGCGCATCCGCGTACCCGAGGTCCGTCTTGTCGGACCCAACGGTGAGCAGGTGGGCATCGTGCGTGTTGAAAATGCGCTCCGCCTGGCCGAAGAAGCCGATCTGGACCTGGTGGAGGTAGCGCCCGACGCGCGCCCGCCGGTGTGCAAGATCATGGACTACGGCAAGTTCAAGTACGAAGCTGCCCAGAAGCAACGCGAATCGCGCCGCAATCAGCAGATGACCGTCATCAAGGAGCAGAAGCTCCGGCCCAAGATCGACGACCACGATTACGAGACCAAGAAGGGTCACGTCATCCGGTTCCTCGAGGCGGGTTCCAAGGTGAAGGTGACCATCATGTTCCGCGGTCGCGAGCAGTCCCGTCCCGAACTCGGCTACCGACTGTTGCAGCGACTCGGCAACGACGTCGCCGACTACGGGTTCGTCGAGACCTCAGCGAAGCAGGACGGCCGCAACATGACCATGGTTCTCGCCCCGCACAAGGGAGCGAAGACCCGCGCGAAGGCACAGCAGACCAAGGAACGATCGGGTGGCCGCGAGGCCGCCGCGAGCGACCAGGCCTGAGCCGAGAAAGAGCTGGGTCGGCCACCCGCGGATGACCGCGGGCACCGACCGAACGACACGCGAATCGCAGCACCGGACCCGCACCGGTCCGGCGGTGCGATTCGCCCGAATGAAGGAAGAACATGCCCAAGAGCAAAACCCACAAGGGAACCGCGAAGCGATTCAAGGTCACCGGTAGCGGAAAGATCGTGCGCCAGAAGGCCAACCGTCGCCACCTGCTGGAGCACAAGTCCTCTCGCCGCACCCGTCGTCTCGACGGTGTCGCCGTGGTGAGCGAGAACGACACCCCGCGCATCAAGCGGCTGCTCAACCGCTGATTGCCCTCCCGGGCGCCGTACGCCGACCGCACCCGGGTCACCCACTGACGACTGAAGGATCTGACACATGGCACGCGTGAAAAGGGCCGTCAACGCCCAGAAGAAGCGTCGTTCGACGCTCGAGGCATCCAAGGGCTACCGCGGACAGCGTTCGCGTCTGTACCGCAAGGCCAAGGAGCAGCAGCTCCACTCGATGACCTACGCCTACCGGGACCGTCGCGCCCGCAAGGGTGAGTTCCGCAAGCTGTGGATCGCGCGTATCAACGCCGCGGCCCGCGCCAACGACATCACCTACAACCGCTTCATCCAGGGCCTGAAGGCCGCCGGTGTCGAGGTGGACCGCAAGGTTCTCGCCGACATCGCGGTCACCGACCCGGAGGCCTTCACCGGTCTGGTCGAGGTTGCCCGCAAGGCGCTCCCCGCCGACGTGAACGCTCCGGCTGCCTGATTCAGGTTCCGAGCGACAACCGACCCGTGACGCAGCGGGGACAATGGATTCCATGACGGAAGTGTTGTCCGACCGCTCGTCGCGGGTCGTGTCGTATGCGAAGCTCCTGCGCGCGTCGGTGCGTCGCGCCGAAGGACGCTTCCTCGTCGAGGGCGCCAACTCCGTCGACGCCGCACTGCGCACGCACCGCGCCGAAGTGGTGCTGGTCGCCGAAGATGACGAGCACCGATTCCAGGAGATCATCGCCGCGGCGCGTGGTCACCACATCCCGGTGGTCGCCGTCACCGCACGAGCGGCCGCGAAACTCTCCGACACCGAGACGCCGCCCGGCCTCTTCGCCGTGTGCACGTTGCTCGACACCTCCCTGGCCGAGGTCCTCTCGCGGGAGCCGCGACTGCTGGCGATCGCCGTCGAACCCAGAGAGCCGGGTAATGCGGGAACGCTGATCCGCTGTGCCGACGCGATGGGTGCCGACGCCGTCGTGCTGCTCGGCGACGCGGTCGACCCGCACAACGGCAAGTGTGTGCGATCGAGCGCCGGCAGCGTCTTTCACCTGCCGATCGTGCGTGAGCGCGCGACACTCGACGCTCTCGAGACCATTCGCGCGGCCGGCATCACCATTCTCGCCACCGCGGCCGACGGTGAGGTCGTCCTCGACGACGCGGATGCGCTGCTGGCCCAGCCGACTGCCTGGCTGTTCGGAAACGAGGCTCACGGACTTCCCGTGCAGGTCCAGGACGCCGCCGACCATCGTGTTTCCATTCCGATCCGGGGTCGGGCCGAGAGTCTGAACATCGCTGCGACAGCGGCGATCTGCCTGTACGAGAGTGCCCGCGCACACGCCCGTGGCTGACGCGTCGGGACAACGCTGCGCAACACTGTCGGGACCACCCGGTAGGGTCGCCTCTCGTGTCTGAACCACAAGCTCCCGCATCGGCCGCGACCACCGAACCCAGCCCGATCACCCAACCGTCGCCCGAGGCGGTGAACGCGCGCATCACCTCGGCCATCGCCACCGAACTCGGTGTCGGCGTGGGCCAGGTGCGTTCGGCTGTGGACCTGCTCGACGGTGGCGCCACCGTGCCGTTCGTCGCGCGCTATCGCAAGGAGGCGACCGGCGGGCTCGACGACGTGGCCCTCCGTACGCTCGACGAGCGGTTGGAGTATCTGCGTGAGCTCGAGCAGCGACGCGCCGCGGTGCGGGAATCCATTGCAGGGCAGGGGAAGCTCGACGCCGAACTCGACGCGCGGATTGCCGCCGCGGACACCAAGGCGCGACTCGAGGACATCTACCTCCCGTACAAGCCGAAGCGGCGCACCAAGGCACAGATCGCGCGGGAGGCCGGTCATCAGCCGGTGGCCGATGCCCTGCTCGCCGACGCCGCCACCGACCCGGCCGGTTACACCACCGAACAACTCGACGGGGCGCGCGCCATCATCGTGGAGACCTTCGCCGAGGATGCCGATCTGGTCGGCGAACTGCGCGAGGCGATGTGGCAGCGCGGAGTGCTGCGCACCGCGGTCCGCGACGGCAAGGAATCGGCGGGCGCCAAGTTCTCCGACTACTTCGATTTCTCCGAGCCGTTCACGTCACTGCCGTCGCACCGAGTGCTCGCCGTGCTGCGTGGTGAACGCGAGGACGTGCTGTCGGTGACGCTCGATCCCGATCCGGACGCCGAGACCGACGCCGCCGGCCGCCCCACCGGTCCGACGCACTACGAACGGCTGATCGCGGCACGTTTCGACATCGCCGATCACGGACGCGCCGCCGACCGCTGGCTGCTCGACACCGTCCGCTGGGCCTGGCGGACCAAACTGTTCGTCGGGCTCTCCCTCGACATCAGGATGCGGATGCGGCAGGCCGCCGAGGCCGACGCGGTGGGCGTGTTCGCGACCAACCTGCGCGATCTGCTTCTCGCGGCACCGGCGGGTGCCCGCACGACTATGGGGCTTGACCCCGGGCTGCGCACCGGCGTGAAAGTGGCGGTGGTCAACGCCACCGGCAAGGTGGTCGAGACCGCCACCATCTACCCGCACGAGCCTCGCCGCGATCGGTCCGGTGCGCTCGCGGTTCTCGGTGCGCTGGTCGCCCGGCACGGGGTCGAGCTGATCGCGATCGGCAACGGAACCGCGTCCCGGGAGACCGACGCACTCGCCGGCGAACTGCTCGCCGCGATCAAGACGGCGGGCAGCGCGCCGCCGATCAGTGTCGTCGTGTCCGAGGCGGGCGCCTCGGTGTACTCGGCGTCGGCCTACGCGTCGAAAGAACTGCCCGACCTCGACGTCTCGCTGCGTGGTGCAGTGTCGATTGCGCGTCGGCTGCAGGATCCACTGGCCGAACTCGTCAAGATCGACCCGAAGTCGATCGGCGTCGGGCAGTACCAGCACGACATCTCCGAGGCCCTGCTGGCCCGCTCGCTGGGAGCGGTGGTCGAGGATGCGGTGAACGCCGTCGGTGTCGACGTGAACACGGCGTCGGTGCCGCTGCTCGCACGGGTGTCGGGGATCACCACCGGTCTGGCGGAATCCCTTGTCGCGCACCGTGATGCTCACGGCGCGTTCCGGCGTCGTACCGAACTCAGCAAGGTTCCACGGCTCGGCCCCAAGGCGTTCGAGCAGTGCGCCGGGTTCCTGCGTATCCCCGGTGGCGACGATCCGCTCGACGCGTCGAGCGTGCATCCCGAGTCGTATCCGGTGGTCGCGCGGATCGTCGAACGGGTGGGAACCGATGTGTCGACTCTCATCGGCGACACCGCGACCCTCACGCGGCTGCGTCCGGACGACTTCGTCGACGACACCGTCGGCCGACCGACCGTGATCGACATCATCGCCGAACTCGACAAACCCGGCCGCGACCCCCGACCGGAATTCACCACCGCGACGTTCGCCGCCGGCATCGAGAAGGTGTCGGATCTGCGTCCGGGCATGATTCTCGAAGGTCAGGTCACCAACGTGGCGGCCTTCGGCGCGTTCGTGGATGTCGGTGTGCACCAGGACGGTCTGGTGCACGTCTCTGCCATGGCGCATCGATTCGTCTCCGATCCGCGAGAGGTGGTCAAGTCGGGCGACGTCGTCAAGGTGAAGGTGATGGAGGTCGACGTGGCGCGCCAGCGCATCGGTCTCTCACTTCGTCTCGACGACGATCACGAGGCGGCCGGACAGGGCGGGCACGGCGGACGTGGTGGTCGTGACGAGAACCGCGGTGCCGACAACCGTCGTGGCGGTGGAGGCGGCCGTGGAGGTGGCGGGGGCGGACGGGACCGTCGACCTTCGGGCAGTGGCAATACGACTGGGAGAACGACTGGCAAGAACGACCCCAAGTCCAGAAACGATCCCGGGGCGAAGAAGGTGGGAGCGGGCAAGTCCGGCGGTGACCGCAGGCGTGAGACCCGTCCTGCCCCGTCGGGCGCCATGGCCGACGCGTTGAAGCGAGCCGGCTACGGGAAGTGATCCGTCGACCGTGCGCCCCCGGTCCGTTGACCGTGCGTTCGGACCCGTCGACTACTCTCGACTGGGGTCATCGCACCAGGTGACCGACCGATACGCGTACACGAGGAGTGCAGCAGACCGTGGCTTCATCCGCCGACCAACCGGTGTTTCCGGACCAGCAGGAACTCGAGAACGCCGCAACCGCGGCCATTTCGGCGTTCACCGCGGCCGCCGACCTGGATGCGCTGGCCGAGGCCAAGACCGCACACCTGGGTGACCGGTCGCCGATCGCGCTCGCCCGACGCGCTCTCGGGTCGCTCCCCAAAGAGGAACGTTCGGCCGGCGGGAAGCTCGTCAACGAGGTGCGGGGACGGGTGTCGGCCGCACTCGACGACCGCACGGCCGCGCTGCACGCCGAGCGGGACGCGGCGGTCCTGGTCGAAGAGACGGTCGATGTCACGCTGCCCAGCAACCGCCGCCGAACCGGTGCACGGCACCCGATCACGGTGATCGCCGAACAGGTGGCCGACGTGTTCGTCGGGATGGGCTGGGAGATCGCCGAGGGACCCGAGGTCGAGACCGAACACCACAACTTCGACGCCCTCAACTTCCTGCCGGATCATCCGGCGCGGTCGATGCAGGACACCTTCTACGTAGGACCTGAGGGGTCGCGGCAGGTGCTGCGCACACATACCTCGCCCGTCCAGGTGCGCACCATGCTGAGTCGCGAGGTGCCGATCTACGTCGCGTGCCCGGGCCGCACGTTCCGCACCGACGAACTCGATGCGACACACACGCCGGTGTTCCACCAGATCGAGGGTCTCGCCGTCGACAAGGGGCTGACGCTGGCGAACCTGCGCGGCACCCTCGAGGTGTTCGCGCGGGCATTGTTCGGCCCCGAGACCACCACCCGCATGCGGGCGAGCTACTTCCCGTTCACCGAACCGTCGGCCGAGGTCGACGTCTGGTTCCCGGCCAAGAAGGGCGGCCCGGGCTGGGTGGAATGGGGCGGCTGCGGCATGGTCAACCCGAATGTGTTGCGCGCCAGCGGTATCGACCCCGACGTGTATTCCGGCTTTGCCTTCGGGATGGGCCTGGAACGAACCCTGCAGTTCCGCAACGACATCAACGACATGCGCAACATGGTCGAGGGCGACATCCGCTTCACGCTGCCGTTCGGCCCAGCTGCCTGAGCAACAACCCAGAAAGAAGCAGACAACAGTGCGTGCACCACAGTCCTGGTACACCGAGGTCCTCCGGCAGGGCGATCCGCAGTGGTCGGCCACGGCCGCCGAGGTCGACGCCGCTTTCGTTCGCGTCGGCTTCGAGATCGAGGACATCGAATCCTTCCCCGAGATCACCGGTCCGCTGGTGGTCGGGCGGGTCGAGACCATCGAAGAGCTGAC
The DNA here is from genome assembly GCF_040610755.1 of Gordonia sp. NPDC003585. Classification (NCBI taxonomy): domain Bacteria; kingdom Bacillati; phylum Actinomycetota; class Actinomycetes; order Mycobacteriales; family Gordoniaceae; genus Gordonia; species Gordonia sp. NPDC003585. The sequence goes on from NZ_JBEXMX010000072.1 coordinate 12,615, forward strand.
CGAGTTCAAGAAGCCCATCCGCTTCTGCACGGTCGCCGTGGGTGAGGCCGAGCCGCGCGAGATCGTCTGCGGTGCAAGGAACTTCGCTGAAGGCGATCTGATCGTCGCGGCGCTGCCGGGGACAGTGCTGCCCGGCGGTTTCGAGATCGCCGCGCGCAAGACCTACGGGCGGGTGTCGGACGGCATGATCTGTTCGGTGTCCGAGTTGGGCATCGGCAACGACCACAGTGGAATCCTCGTCCTCGCACCCGGAACCGCGGAACCCGGTGCCGACGCGCACGAGGTGCTCGGTCTGTCCGATGTGGCGATCGACGTCAACGTCACCCCCGACCGCGGCTATGCGTTCTCGGTCCGGGGCCTCGGCCGTGAGTTGGCCGGGAGTTTCGGTGTGCCGTTCGTCGACCCCGCACAGGGCAACGACGCGGTGGTGACGGGTGAGGGCGCCCCGTGGCCGGTCGCGATCGACGATGATTCCCAGGCCACCCGCTACACCGCACGTGTGATCACCGGTGTCGACGCGAATGCGGTGTCGCCGTGGTGGATGCAGAAGCGCCTGCTGGTGGGAGGTGTGCGTCCGATCTCCGCGATCGTCGACGTCACCAACTACGTGATGCTCGAGTTGGGTCAGCCCCTGCATGCGTTCGACGCCGACCGTGTCTCGGGCACGGTGACCGTGCGCGGTGCGCGACCGGGGGAGAAGCTGACCACCCTCGACGGCGTCGACCGGGTACTCGACCCCGAGGACGTGGTGATCGCCGACGACACCGGTCCGATCGCGCTGGCCGGCGTGATGGGCGGCGCCACGAGCGAGGTGGGGGACGCCACGACGACGGTCCTGCTCGAGTCGGCGACCTTCGATCCGGTGCGGGTCTTTCGTACCGGTAAGCGCCACAAGCTGACCTCGGAGGCCAGCAAACGGTTCGAGCGCACGGTCGACCCTTCGATCACGGCCGCCGCCTCCGATCGGGCTGCCGCCTTGATCGTCGAGATTGCCGGCGGTCAGATCGCGTCGCCGCTGTCGGAAGCTCGCGTCGAGGTGGCGGCCGCGCCGGCGATCACCATCGCCGCAGACGAACCCGACCGCACCGCGGGCATCGTTTACCCGGTGGGAACCACCGCGGCGCGGCTCACCGAGGTCGGCTGTGTGGTCACCGGCACCGACCCGCTGCATGTTCAACCCCCGTCGTGGCGTCCGGACCTGCGGCAGCGAGCCGACCTGGTCGAAGAGGTGCTGCGTCTCGAAGGTCTCGAACAGATTCCGGCCGTGGTGCCCAACGCCCCGGCGGGCACCGGGCTCACCGCGGCGCAGCGCCGCCGGCGCAGCATCGGGCGCACCCTGGCGCTCGACGGCTATGTCGAGGTGCTGCCGTATCCCTTCATGCCGGCGGGTGTCTTCGACGCCTGGGATCTGCCCGCCGACGACCAGCGTCGTCGCACCGTCAAGGTTCTCAACCCGCTCGAGGCCGATCGCCCGGAGCTCAACACCACGCTGCTGCCCGGCCTGCTGGAGATGGCATCGCGCAATATCGCCCGCGGCCAGCGCGATCTCGGCCTCTACACCGTCGGACAGGTGATGTTGGCCGGCGGAGAGGGGCCCGTGGTTGGCGCGCTGGACGTCACGCGACGACCGACCGACGACGAGATCGCGGCCCTCGACGCCTCGCTGCCGCGCCAGCCGCTCCATGTCGCCGTGGTGCTCACCGGACTGCGGGATCCTGCGGGGCCGTGGGGGCCGGGTCGGCAGGCCGACTACCTCGACGCGTTCGAGGCTGCGCGCACGATCGGCCGGGCGGCGAACGTGCACGTCGAACTCGTTGCCGACGACCATCGCCCGTGGCATCCGGGGCGGTGTGCCCGCATCACGGTCGACGGTGTCACCGTCGGGCACGCCGGAGAACTGCATCCGGCCGTACTCGAACGACTCGGATTGCCGCCGCGGGTCTGTGCGGTGGAGGTCGAGGTCGACGCACTCCCGATCACCACGGCGCTTCCGGCCCCGATCGTGTCCGTGTTCCCCGCGGTCCTGCAGGATGTGGCCGTCGTCGTCGCCGACACGGTGCCCGCCGCACAGGTTCAGGACGCGTTGCGCGCAGGTGCAGGCGAACTGCTCGAGTCGATCGAACTGTTCGACGTCTTCACCGGTGACCAGGTCGGCGTCGGGCACAAGTCGCTCACCTTCGCGCTGCGTTTCCGCGCCGAGGATCGAACGCTGACCGAGGACGAGGCGAACGCGGCCAAACTTGCCGCCGTCGCCGAGGCGACCGACAAGGTGGGCGCGCGGCTGCGGTGATCCGAAGGATTCGGTCGCTGCCTGAGGTGGCTCGGTTCGAACCACCCGGGATGTGAATGTATTTGCATCACCGTGCATAATGATCGCATGACTATTCGGGTGGCGGTGGCCGGTGCGAGCGGCTACGCGGGCGGTGAGATCCTTCGGTTGCTCTGTGGTCACCCGCGTCTGAGATCGGGTGATCTCGAGATCGGTGCGCTGACCGCGGGCGGAAACGCCGGGACGGCCCTCGGCGTCCACCATCCACATCTGCTCCCGCTCGCCGATCGCGTGCTCGAGGAGACCAGCCCCGAGATCCTGGCCGGGCACGACGTCGTCTTCCTCGGGCTGCCCCACGGCACGTCGGCCGTGATCGCCGACGCCCTGCCGCCGACGACCCTCATCATCGACTGCGGTGCCGACTTCCGGCTCGGTGACTCCCAGGACTGGGCGGACTATTACGGCGGTGAGCATGCCGGAACCTGGCCATATGGACTGCCCGAGTTGCCCGGGAACCGTGAAATCCTCAGCGGCGCAAGCCGGATCGCGGTTCCAGGCTGTTATCCCACGGTGTCGATCCTGTCTCTGCTGCCCGCGGTCGCCGCGGGTCTGGTGGAGCCGCACGTGACGATCGTCGCGGTCAGCGGCACGTCCGGCGCGGGCCGGTCGCCGAAGGTCGATCTGCTGGCGTCCGAGGTCATCGGCTCGGCACGGGCCTACGGGGTCGGTGGCGCACACCGGCACACCCCGGAGATCGCGCAGGCCCTCGCCGCTGCAGCCGATCAGCCGGTCACGGTGTCGTTCACGCCGGTCCTGGCGCCGATGGCCCGGGGCATCCTGGCGACCTGCACCGCACGATCGAATGCGTCCGCCGAGGAGGTACGCGCGGTCTACGACAAGGCGTACGGCGACGAGGAATTCATCCATGTGCTGCCGGAGGGGCGTCTTCCCGCGACCGGATCGGTGATCGGTTCCAATGCCGTGCAACTCGCGGTGACGGTCGACGAACGGGCCGGGACGTTGGTCGCGGTCGGTGCCGTGGACAACCTCACCAAGGGCACCGGCGGTGCCGCCGTGCAATCGATGAACCTGGCACTGGGCTGGGACGAGACCGAGGGACTGAGCACCGTGGGGGTGGCGCCGTGAGCGCAGGTGGTACGGACACAAGCAACAGCTCCGACGACCGGATCGAGGGTGGTGCGCCCGGCGACCACTCGCGACTGGTGCGCGAACAGGGCGTCACCGCTCCGCTGGGATTTCGTGCCGCGGGAATCGCTGCCGGAATCAAGGCATCGGGCAAAGAAGACCTCGCGCTCGTCTTCAACGAGGGCCCCGACTACACGGCTGCGGGCGTTTTCACCCGCAATCAGGTGAAGGCCGCGCCGGTGTTGTGGTCGCAGCAGGTACTCACGACCGGCCGGCTGCGCGCGGTGATCCTGAACTCGGGCGGCGCGAACGCATGTACCGGTCCAGGTGGATTCCAGGACACCCATGCCACCGCGGAGGCGGTCGCAACCGCATTGAGCAACTGGGGGACCAGCACCGGCGCGGTCGAGGTCGCGGTCTGCTCGACCGGACTGATCGGCGATCGACTCCCGATGGACAAGGTGCTCGCCGGGGTCACCGAGATCGTGCAGGAGATGGGCGGTGGGCTCTCGGGCGGAACCGACGCCGCGTACGCGATCATGACGACCGACACGGTGCCCAAACAGGTTGCGCTACATCATCCACAGGGCTGGAACGTGGGTGGCATGGCCAAAGGTGCCGGCATGCTGGCGCCGTCGCTGGCGACCATGCTGTGTGTGCTGACCACCGACGCCCACGCCACCGCCGAACAACTCGACACCGCGCTGCGCAAAGCCACGGCCCGCACGCTGGATCGGCTCGACGTGGACGGCTCGACCTCCACCAACGACACTGTGCTGCTGCTCAGTTCGGGGGCCAGTCAGATTCCCGTCGAGCAGGCCGATCTCGACGCCGCAGTGTTCGCGGTGTGCGACGACCTCGCCGCCCAGCTGATGGCCGACGCCGAAGGCGTAACCAAGCGAGTCGTCATCACCGTGACCGGGGCACGCACCGAGGAGGAGGCGGTCACCGTGGCCCGCACGGTGGGGCGCGACTCGTTGGTCAAGACCGCCCTCTTCGGCTCGGATCCCAACTGGGGCCGGGTGCTGGCGGCCGTCGGCATCGCCCCGGTGCAGATCGATCCCGACCGCATCACGGTGTCGTTCAACGGAAACCTGGTGTGCGCCAATGGTGTCGGCGTCGAAGGTGCCCGTGACGTCGACCTGTCGGGTGCCGACATCGAGGTCCTCGTCGACCTTGCACTGGGCACCGAGACCGCCGCGATCCGGACCACCGACCTGTCGCACGGCTACGTCGAAGAGAACTCGGCGTATTCGTCATGATCAGCGGAGAGCAGCGGGCCGAGATCCTCGCCGAGGCACTGCCCGCCCTGCAGAAGCTGGCCGGCGCCACCGTCGTGGTCAAGTACGGCGGCAACGCCATGGTCGACGACGATCTCAAGCGCGCCTTCGCCGCCGACATGGTGTTCCTGCGTGCCTGCGGGATGCATCCGGTGGTGGTGCACGGTGGCGGCCCGCAGATTTCGGCGATGCTCAAACGCCTTGGGCTGCAGGGTGAATTCAAGGGCGGATTCCGGGTGACCACGCCCGAGGTGATGGACGTCGCCCGGATGGTGCTGTTCGGTCAGGTGGGCCGCGAGCTGGTCGGGCTGATCAACGCACACGGCCCGTACGCGGTTGGCATCACCGGCGAGGACGCGCATCTGTTCACCGCAACGCGCCGCACCGTGCTCGTCGACGGTGCCGCCACCGACATCGGCCTGGTCGGCGACATCACGTCCGTCAACACCTCTGCGGTCCTCGACTTGCTCGGGGCCGGCCGCATCCCGGTGGTCTCGACCATCGCGCCCGATCGCGACGGCGTCGTGCACAACATCAACGCCGACACCGCGGCAGGAGCCTTGGCGCAGGCTCTCGGCGCGTCGCGACTGGTGATGCTCACCGACGTCGAAGGTCTGTACACCGACTGGCCCGACCGCTCGTCTCTGGTCGCCCGCATCACCACTGACGACCTCGAAACACTGTTGCCGCGACTGGATTCGGGGATGGTGCCCAAGATGGAGGCGTGCCTGCGCGCGGTCACCGGCGGTGTGCAGCGCGCCGACGTCATCGACGGTCGGGTCGCGCACTCGGTCCTCGCGCAACTGCTGACCACCGCATCCACCGGAACCACCGTCGTGGCCGAAGACGAATCACCGATCGAGGAGACGTCATGACCGCACCCCTTCAGCAGCGGTGGTCGACATCGCTGATGAACAACTACGGCACACCCAAGCTCGCGCTCACCCACGGTGAAGGTGCGCACGTCTACGACGCCGACGGCAACCGCTACCTCGACCTGCTCGGCGGGATCGCGGTCAACGCCCTGGGCCACGCCCACCCGGCGGTCGTGTCGGCGGTGACCGAGCAGATCCAGACCCTGGGCCATGTGTCGAACCTGTACATCAATCCGCGGGTCGTGGAGCTCGCCGAGGCGCTGCTCGACAAGTTCGGGCAGCCCGGCCGAGTCTTCTTCTGCAACTCGGGAACCGAGGCGAACGAGGCGGCCTTCAAACTTGCCCGGCGTACCGGCCGACCGGAGATCGTGGCCGCCGACGCCGCCTTCCACGGCCGCACCATGGGTGCTTTGGCGATGACCGGCCAGCCGGCGAAGCGCGAACCCTTCGAGCCGATGCCGCCGGGTGTGCGATTCGTTCCTTACGGAGACGCAGCAGCCCTCGACGCCGCCGTGACAGAGAACACGGCAGCAGTGATCCTCGAGCCGATCCTCGGTGAATCGGGTGTCGTGGTACCACCTGCCGACTACCTGGCGACCGCCCGCAAGATCACCACCGAGCGGGGCGCGCTGCTGATCCTCGACGAGGTACAGACCGGCGTCGCGCGCACCGGCACCTTTTTCGCCCATCAGGCCGCCGGTGTGGTTCCCGACGTGATGACGCTGGCCAAGGGCCTCGGCGGTGGCATGCCGATCGGTGCCACCATCGCGACCGGTCCGGCGGCCGAGTTGTTCACGCCCGGGCAGCACGGCACCACATTTGGCGGCAACCCGGTTGCGGCCGCCGCAGCACTCGCGGTGATCGCGACCGTCGACGACCTCGGACTCACCGAACAGGTTGCGGCCGTGGGCAAGTCGATTGCGAGCGGGATCGAGGCACTGGATCACCCGCTGATCGATCACGTCCGCGGCGCCGGGCTGCTGCTCGGCATCGTACTCACCGCACCGGTGTCGGCCGCGGTGGAGACCGCGGCCCGCGAGTCGGGCTTCCTGGTCAACGCGCCGGCGCCCGACGTCGTGCGGCTGGCACCACCGCTGATTCTGACCGAAGACCAGGGCCACGAGTTCGTCGGCGCGCTGCCGGCGATCCTCGACGCGGCCACGAAGGAGAAGGCATGACGCGGCATTTCCTGCGGGACGACGACCTGACACCGGCCGAACAGGCCGAGGTGCTGGCGCTGGCCGCCGAGGTGAAGGCCGACCCGTTCTCGCGTCGTCCGCTGGAAGGTCCGCGCGGGGTCGGCGTGATCTTCGACAAGAACTCGACCCGCACCCGCTTCTCCTTCGAGATGGGCGTGGCGCAGATGGGTGGCCACGCGGTCGTCGTCGACGGTCGCAACACCCAACTCGGGCGCGACGAGACCCTCGAGGACACGGGTCGGGTGCTGTCGCGCTTCGTCGAGGCGATCGTCTGGCGGACCTTCGGTCAGGAACGCCTCGAAGCCATGGCGTCGACTGCGTCGGTACCGGTCATCAACGCGCTCTCCGACACCTTCCACCCGTGCCAGGTGCTCGCCGACCTGCAGACGATCATCGAACGCAAGGGCACGGCCTCGGGCCTGTCGATGACCTATCTGGGTGACGGTGCCAACAACATGGCGCACTCACTGGCGCTCGGCGGGGTCACCGCGGGTATGCACGTGACGATCAGTGCGCCGGCCGGTTTCGAACCGGACGCCGATGTCATCGCGGCGACCGAGCGCCGGGCCGCGCAGACCGGCGGGTCGGTGCGCCTGGTGACCGACCCGATCGAGGCGGCGACCGGTGCTGACGTGCTCGTCACCGACACCTGGGTGTCGATGGGGCAGGAAGACGACGGCAAGGACCGCAAGGCACCGTTCCGCACCTATCAGATCAACGATGGTCTGCTCGCCAAGGCCGCCGACGACGCGATCGTGCTGCACTGTCTGCCCGCACATCGCGGTGACGAGATCACCGACGAGGTGATCGACGGACCGGCCAGCGTCGTCATCGATGAGGCGGAGAATCGCCTGCATGCGCAGAAGGCGTTGCTCATCTGGCTGTTGGAGCATCAGTGACCGCCGCGGGCAAGGACTCCCGGGAGCATCCCGAAGCTCGGCTGGCAGCCACCCGCGCCGGTCGGCTCGCCCGGATCGTCGACATCCTGGCCGCGCACCAGGTGCGCAGCCAGTCCGAGTTGCAGCATCTGCTCGCCGACGAGGGCATCGACGCAACCCAGGCCACGTTGTCGCGTGATCTGGACGAGCTCGGTGCGGTGAAGCTCCGGGCCGCCGACGGTGGCGTCGGCGTGTACGTGGTGCCCGAGGACGGTTCGCCGGTTCGGGGCGTGTTCGGCGGCACCGACCGTCTGTCCCGACTGCTGGCGGAGCTGCTGGTCTCGACCGATGCGAGCGGAAACATGGCCGTGCTGCGCACGCCACCCGGCGCCGCGCACTACCTGGCGAGCGCAATCGACCGCGCGAACCTACCCGACGTGCTCGGCACCATCGCCGGGGATGACACCATCTTCGTAGTGGCGCGCGACCCGGTGTCCGGCGCGGACGTGGCCCGACGAATCGAGGGCCTCGTGTAGCCATCGAGGCCCGTCGATCCCAATCGAAGAACCCACAGACTTTCAGACACAATTTCCAGACGGCAAGACAACAGGAGCACTCACCACCATGGCGGAACGCGTCGTACTCGCATACTCGGGCGGCTTGGACACCTCGGTAGCGATCAGCTGGATCCAGAAAGAGACAGGCAAGGAGGTCGTCGCGGTGGCGCTCGACCTCGGCCAGGGCGGCGAGGACATGGAGGTCGTGCGTCAGCGTGCGATCGACTGCGGCGCCGCCGAAGCGGTCGTCGTCGACGCCCGCGACGAGTTCGCCGACGAATACTGCCTGGGCGCGATCACGTCGAACGCGCTCTACATGGACCGGTACCCGCTGGTGTCGGCATTGTCGCGGCCGCTCATCGCCAAGCACCTGGTGACCGCGGCCCGCGATCACGGCGGCACGGTCGTCGCGCACGGCTGCACCGGCAAGGGCAACGACCAGGTGCGGTTCGAGGTCGGATTCGCCTCGCTCGCACCCGACCTCGAGGTGCTCGCCCCGGTCCGCGACTACGCGTGGACCCGCGAGAAGGCCATTGCCTTCGCCGAGGAGAACGCCATCCCGATCACGGTGACCAAGCGTTCGCCGTTCTCGATCGACCAGAACGTGTGGGGCCGCGCGGTGGAGACCGGCTTCCTCGAGGATCTGTGGAACGCCCCCACCAAGGACGTCTACGACTACACCGAGGACCCGACGGTCAACTTCAACGCCCCCGACGAACTGGTCATCACCTTCGACAAGGGACGCCCCATCGCCATCGACGGCAAGCCGGTCAGCGTGCTCGGTGCCATCGAGGAACTCAACCGACGCGCCGGCGCACAAGGTGTCGGACGCCTCGACGTCGTCGAGGACCGGCTGGTGGGCATCAAGAGCCGCGAGGTCTACGAGGCCCCCGGTGCAATGGTCCTCATCCGCGCCCACGAGGAGCTCGAGCATGTGACCCTCGAGCGTGAACTCGGGCGCTTCAAGCGCCGCACCGACCAGAAGTGGGCCGAGCTCGTCTACGACGGTCTCTGGTTCTCTCCGCTCAAGCGGTCGCTGGACACCTTCGTCGCCAGCACCCAGGAGCACGTCTCCGGTGAGATCCGGCTGGTGCTGCACGCGGGCGGGATCATCGTCAACGGTCGTCGCAGCGGCGAGTCGCTCTACGACTTCAACCTCGCAACCTACGACGAGGGCGACAGCTTCGACCAGTCGGCGGCGCGCGGCTTCGTCGAACTGCACGGTCTGTCGTCGAAGATCGCCGCCAAGCGCGACTTGAGTCTGTGAGCGCGACAAACGAGGGTTCGCTCTGGGGCGGCCGGTTCGCGGGCGGCCCGGCCGACGCGATGGCCGCCCTGAGCAAGTCCACCCACTTCGACTGGGTTCTCGCGCCGTACGACATCGAGGCGTCCAAGGCACACGCCCGGGTACTCAACCGGGCCGGACTGCTCACCGACGACGATCTCGCGGGCATGCTCGCCGGCCTCGACCGTCTCGCCGACGACGTCGCCTCCGGCGCCTTCGTTCCCGCGGAGTCCGACGAGGACGTGCACGGTGCGCTCGAACGCGGATTGATCGAGCGCGTCGGTCCGGAACTGGGCGGGCGCCTGCGGGCCGGGCGATCGCGGAACGACCAGGTGGCGACGCTCTTCCGGATGTGGCTGCGTGCCGCGATGCGACAGGTTGCCCTGGGCGTGCTCGACGTGGTTGAGGCGCTCACCACTCAGGCCGCCAGCCATCCCGACGCGATCATGCCGGGCAAGACCCACCTGCAGGCCGCCCAGCCGGTTCTGCTCGGTCATCACCTGCTCGCGCACGCGCAGCCGTTGTTGCGCGACATCGATCGTCTCTCCGACGCCGACCGTCGGACCGCGGTGTCCCCGTACGGTTCCGGCGCGCTGGCCGGCTCGTCGCTGGGACTCGACCCGGCCGCGATCGCCGCCGACCTCGGATTCGACGCGCCCGCAGAGAACTCCATCGATGCGACGTCGTCGCGCGATTTTGCCGCGGAGGCGTCGTTCGTCTTCGCGATGATCGCCGTCGACCTCTCGCGGCTGTCGGAGGAGGTCATCATCTGGAGCACACCGGAGTTCGGGTACGTCACGCTCGCCGACGCCTGGTCGACCGGCAGCTCGATCATGCCGCAGAAGAAGAACCCGGACGTCGCCGAATTGATGCGCGGCAAGGCGGGGCGCCTGATCGGTGATCTCACCGGGCTGATGGCGACACTGAAGGCCCAGCCGCTGGCCTACAACCGTGACCTGCAAGAAGACAAGGAACCGGTCTTCGACGCGGTGGCGCAACTCGAGTTGTTGCTGCCGGCGGTGACCGGGCTGGTCGCCACCCTCGAATTCCACACCGAGCGCATGGCCGAACTCGCGCCAGCGGGGTTCACCCTTGCCACCGACATCGCCGAATGGTTGGTTCGACAAGGTGTACCGTTCCGCGTCGCGCACGAGGTCGCCGGGGCATGCGTCCGGGAGGCCGAGGCGCAAGGGGTCGGGCTTGCCGACCTCGATGACGCCACGTTCGCGCGCATCAATCCGGCTCTGACGCCGGATGTGCGCGACGTGCTGTCGGTCCGCGGCTCGGTGGAGTCCCGCAACGCCCATGGCGGCACCGCGCCACAGCAGGTGCAGCGTCAGATCCGCGTGGTGTCGACGCAGGTCGCCCAGCTGCGCGAACGCTGGGAGCAGGGGTTCGGCGGACGCATGTGAGTCAAATGCCCAGCTCGTGGGTAAAGTGACGGACGTCACGAGCATTGTGATGCAGGGCAGGGTCGGGACAGGGAGGGATTGCAGGCGATGGCCGGAATCGTAGGAGTGCCCGACGTCGGTGGAGTGGTCGGCAGAGTGGTCGCCACCGCGCAGAACGGGCTCGAGGTGCTGCGTTTCGGTGGTTTCCAGACCGAAACCGAGCCGGCGCCGTTCGCTGTGGTCGAGACCGAGCAGATGTACCGCCTGCGCCGGTACTTTCCCGACGAGCACGCCGATGATCCCGACATCATCCTCGTCCCGCCGATGATGGTGTCGGCGAATGTCTACGACGTCACCGAACTCAACGGCGCGGTGTCGGTGCTGCATCGCAGCGGGATTGCGCCGTGGGTGGTCGATTTCGGATCACCCGACACCGAAGAGGGCGGCATGGAACGCACGCTCGCCGATCACGTGGTGGCGGTGAGCCGGGCGATCGACGTGGTGATCGAGGCGACTGGTCGCGACGTCCACCTGGCCGGGTACTCGCAGGGTGGCATGTTCGCCTATCAGACGGCCGCGTATCGCCGGTCGAAGGGACTCGCGAGTGTCATCACCTTCGGAAGTCCGGTCGACGTGCTGGCCGCGTTGCCGCTGGGGTTGCCTGCAGGTCTGGTGGCGCCGGGCGCCGAATTCCTTGCCGACAAGGTGTTCAGCCGCAACTTGTGGATTCGGGACTGGATGGCGCGCACCGGCTTTCAGCTCCTCGACCCGGTGAAGACGGTCCGTAGCCGCATCGATTTCCTCCGTCGGCTGCACGACCGCGACGCTCTGCTGCCGCGAGAGGACCAGCGGCGTTTCCTGGAGGCCGACGGCTGGGTCGCCTGGTCGGGGCCTGCCATCGCCGAGTTGCTGCGGCAGTTCGTCGCCCACAACCGGATGGTGTCCGGTGGATTTGTCATCAACGGTGATCTGGTGTCGTTGGCCGAGATCACCTGCCCGGTGCTGGCCTTCGTCGGGACCGCCGACGACATCGGACAGCCCGCAGCTGTACGGGGCATCGTTCGCGCCGCCCCCCACGCCGAGATCTACGAATCACGGGTTCCGGTGGGCCATTTCGGGCTCGTCGTCGGCAGTGCGGCAGGCAGTCATACCTGGCCCACCACCTCCGAATGGGTCAACTGGCAGTCACGCGACGGAGACAAGCCGGCCCTGATCTCGACCATGGAGGCGGTCGAACCCGGACACGGCGGCGGTGTCAGCCTGTCGTCGCGCATCACCCATGGTGTCGGTTCGGTTGCCGACGCGGGGGCGGCGGCATCGCGCGAACTGCTGCTGCTGGCCGATTCCTTCCAACGGACTTCGCGTGCGGTTGCGCAGGAATCGATCCGCACGGTGCCACGCCTGTTCCGACTCGGGCAGATTCAGACCGGGACGCAGATCTCGCTGGGCAAGTTGATGTCGGAGAACACCAAACACAGCGGCGACAAGGAACTGTTCCTCTTCGAGAACCGCGTGTTGACCCATGCGCAGGTGAATACCCGTATCGACAACGTGGTCGCCGGCCTGGTCGACTGCGGAGTACGGCCCGGGCAGCACATCGGGGTCCTGATGGACACGCGCCCGAGTGCCCTCGTCGTGGTGGCGGCGCTGTCTCGGCTCGGCGCCGTCGCCGTGATGCTGGCCGCCGATGGTGATGTCGCGGAGATGCTGCGACTGGCCGACAGTTCGGTGATCGTCACCGATCCGGTCCACCTCGAACAGGCCTCCGAGTTTTGCGACCGGGTGCTCGTGCTCGGTGGCGGCAGCGGCGATGCGCGTGCCATCGAGGGTGCGAACGGATCGACGGTGATCGACATGGAGCAGATCGACCCCGACGCGGTCGTGATGCCGACCTGGTATCGCCCCGACCCGGGAGTTGCGGGTGATCTGGCATTTGTCCTGTTCACCCGCTCGCGGGGACGTCTGGCGACGTGGCCGGTGACCAACCACCGGTTTGCGATGTCGGCATTCGGTGCGGCGTCGGCCGCGGGTCTCACCGACCGTGACACCGTCTACTGTCTACCGCCCCTGCACCACGCCTCCGGCCTCCTCACCACGCTCGGCGCAACCGTGGTCGGCCGGTCGCGGATCGCGCTCTCACACGGAGTCGACGCCGACACCTTCGCGACCGAGGTCCCGCGGTACGGGATCACTGTCGTGTCCTACACGTGGACGATGATGCGTGACGTCGTTCGGTCGGAAGACTTCCGGATCAACCCGCACAACCCGATTCGCCTGTTCATGGGTTCCGGCATGCCGGTGGGCCTGTGGGACGACGTGGTGGCCAGCTTCCCCCGCGCGCGTGTCCTCGAATTCTTCGCGACGGCGGACGGTTCGGCCATCCTGGCCAATGTGTCCGCCGACAAGGCCGGCTCGATGGGACGACCGCTGCCGGAGACCAATCCGGTGGAGATCGCCGCGGTCGACATCGATACCGAGCGGCTGATCATCGACGATGCAGGATTTGTACGGAAGGCCGAGGTCGGGGAGCCGGGTTTGCTGCTGTCGAGAGCCCGACACCGATTCGACTCCTCGTCGACAGTGCTCCGGGACGTTTTCGGCTCGCGCGACCGCTGGGAGGTCTCCGGGCACCTGTTCGTGCGTGACGTCGACGACGACCTCTGGTTCCTCGGATCGGTCGACAGCGTGATCCGCAGTGCCGACGGTCCCATCTGGGTTGCCCCGGTGGAGCAGATGTTGTCCCGCGTCAAGGGAGTCGACCTGTGTGCCGTGTACCCGGTCGGCGACCCAGGGCGGCAGGTTGCAGTGGCGGCGGTGTCGTTGCGGAGCAACGTCAACGCGGATGCGTTGACCGTTTCGTCGTTGCGGATCGCGCTAGGTGAGCTGCCCGCTCATCAGCGGCCACATCTGATCCGCGTCGTCGACGAGATCCCGCTGACCGACGCCTATCGCCCGATCAGCGCGACCTTCGCCCGTGAGGGACTGCCGCGGCCCGGTGCTCGGATCTGGTACCGCGACTCCGACGGTCGCTATCGGCGGTACACCCGCAGCGCGGCGTCGAAGGCCGACTGGTCGACCGATGTGCAGGTCGCAGCCGGCGGGCAGGCGTGATCTCCGATCTTTCAACCGCTCCCTGAGGTGCTCGCAGGCTCTCACCCAGCCGGCGCGGATGGGCCCGCGGCTCAACCGGCGGGCGAGCACCTGGAGTGTGTGACCATGCGATTAGGGTTGCGGTACAGCACGTTGACGGGCCGACATCATCGACACCTCGGGAGCAACAGTGAGCGCACGGACCGAAGCCATCAACCCGATCCTGCGGGAGCGGCTGGTTTGTCCCCAGGATCATGGACCACTGCTCGACGCGGGCGACGAACTGTACAACCCGCGTCTGCACGTCGCGTACCGCATCGACGCCGACGGAATCCCGGTGATGCTCGCCGACGAGGCGCGTGCGGTCGATGACGCCGAACACGAACGGCTGACGGCGCAGAGCTGACGCCCACCTGGGAACGCGCCCGGCTGTGGCGACGTCGCCGGTCGATGACAAGATCGAAGACGTGACCGCCGAGCATGCCAACACCGATATCGCGACCGCCTCAGATGTCATCGACGACCTCGAGTGGCGAGGACTGATCGCACAGTCGACCGACTTGGACGCCTTACGGGCGCAGCTCGCAGGTGGGCCGACGACCCTCTATGCAGGCTTCGACCCGACCGCCGCCAGCCTGCACGCCGGACACCTCGTACCGCTGCTGACCTTGCGGCGATTCCAACTCGCCGGACATCGACCGGTCGTCCTGGCCGGCGGTGCGACCGGGCTGATCGGCGATCCCCGCGACGTGGGGGAGCGCAACATGAACTCCGCCGACACCGTCGCGGATTGGGCCGGCCGCATCGACGCCCAATTGCGGCGGTTCGTGACGATCGACGACTCGCCGACGGGTGCCGTGGTGGTCAACAACATGGAGTGGACCCACGACCTGAGCGTCATCGAGTTCCTGCGTGACCTGGGCAAACACTTCTCGATGAATGTGCTGCTCGGACGTGACCTGGTGCGTCGCCGACTGGAGTCGGACGGCATCAGCTACACCGAGTTCAGTTATGTGCTGCTGCAGTCCAACGATTACCTACAGTTGTTCCGCCGGTACGGATGCGTCCTGCAGGTCGGTGGTTCCGATCAGTGGGGGAACATCGTCAGCGGTGTCGATCTGACGCGACGCGTCGAAGGTGCGTCGGTGCACGCGTTCACCGTTCCACTCGTCACCACCGCCGACGGAAAGAAGTTCGGCAAGTCCACCGGCGGCGGGAGCCTGTGGCTAGATCCCGCTCTGACCAGTCCTTACGTCTGGTACCAGTACTTCGTGAACACGGCCGACGCCGACGTCGTGCGCTACCTGAAATGGTTCACCTTCCTCGGTCGAGCTGAGATCGACGAGCTCGAACGTGCGACAGCCGAGACCCCGCACCTGCGGCGCGCGCAGCGGGTACTCGCTGCCGAGATGACGACCCTGATCCATGGTGCGGACCACACGAAAGCCGTCGAGCTGGCCAGCCAGGCGTTGTTCGGACGAGCTGATCTGGGCGAACTCGACGAGGCAACCCTCGCGGCGGCGGTCGGCGAAACGACGGTCGTCGACTACACCGAGCGGCCGACGATCGTCTCGCTTCTCGTTGACACCGGTTTGTCCGAGAGCAACAAGGCGGCACGCCGAGCGATCGGTGAGGGCGGCGCCTACGTGAACAACACCAAGATCACCGACGCGGAGTGGCAGCCGGCCGACGCTGACCTGCTCCACGGCCGCTGGTTGGTGGTGCGTCGCGGGAAGAAGAGCTTTGCGGGAGCACGTTTAGCCCTCTGACCAGGCGATTTGACGCGTTGTTCTCGCCTGTGTAACTTAATCGATGCACCGCAGAGAGCAACTCCCCCGGGGCCAGGAAGGACCGGGGAAGTAAGAGTGTCCGGGCCAAGGTCCGGACCGCCCATGCGGCGCCACTCCCAAGAACACGAGCGGGATTCGTCACGCTCGGGGGAGAGCTCATCGGAACCGGGCCCAGCTGGGTCACGATCGGTGGGTGTGTGTTCTTTGAGAACTCGATAGTGTGATGATGAATTGTCTGATGCCAATTTTGTTTGGCATTGTGTGTCCAAGTGTTTTTGGATG
>NZ_JBEXMX010000073.1:0-28013 GCF_040610755.1 Gordonia sp. NPDC003585
CGCGGCGCTGGGTGCGAAGGCGGCGATCACCGATGCGACGCCGAACAGCGCGGCGCCGGCGAGGAGTACGCGACGACGTCCGATGCGGTCGCCGACGTTGCCCATGGTGATGAGGAGGCCGGCGATGAGGAATCCGTAGATGTCGAGAATCCACAATTGCTGTGTGGCGCCGGGTTCGAGTGCGTCGGTGATCGCCGGCATCGCCAGATAGAGGACGGAGAAGTCCATCGACACCAGCAACACCGGCAGGGTCAGCACGGCCAGTCCCCACCAGGTACGACGGTCAGCGGCCGCGGGTTCGGCAGGTCGCTGGGTCGTCGGATCGAGCTGGGTGGACATGGTGTGATCTCCTGGGTCGTGATGCGTCTCGGCGGACGCATCTGCGTACGCCGTACGCTCGTACGGTACCCAGGTGAGTACGCTGTACGCAACCAATTTATTCCGGTGATGACCCAGGTCACCGCCCTGTGGTCCCACAGAAAGGTGCCGTGTGCCCGAGGCCGACAATGCGAAACTGACGCTGCCGACGATCGTCGACGCCGCCATCGACGTCGCCGATTCCGACGGGCTCGGTGGCTTGTCGATGCGGCGTATCGCCGATGTGCTCGGAGTCGGCGCGATGTCGCTGTACCGCCACGTCGCCGACAAGGACGCGCTGCTGCAGGAGATGTCGGAGGAGATCGGCCGACGCTTCCCGTATCCGGTCGACCAAGCGGGTCCGTGGACGTGGCGAGAGCGGGTGCAGATCGCCGTCGACGTCGACTGGCAGCTCTATCGGCGCCACCCGTGGGTGGTGCTGGCGTATTCGTCGCCCCGGCACAGTTTCGGTGAAGAATCGCTGGTCTGTCTGGACTGGCTTGCGGCCGGATTCACCGATCTCGGCGTCGACGTCGAGCGGTCCATCGAGATGGCGCTGACCGTCTGGAGCTTTGTCCACGGCGTGGCGCTGGTCATGGTCAGCGACGCGCTGTTGCGGCCGGACAATCCGAGCGCGCCGCCCGACGGTCTGGCCGAGCTGGCCCGCGGCAACACCGATCCCGCGCTACCTCATCTCTCCGGACTCGCCACCAGCCCCGACGCCGCACGGCTGCTCGACCCGCGCAACCGGCTCGACGCGGGCATCGAATTCCTGTGCGCGGGGTTCGAGGCCGCGGCGCAAGGGTCTCGCCGCACCGACTGATCCACTTCACCCCGTCGGATATCTGTACGCGTCAGCCCGACGAAGTGGACTGTGCACTTGGCTGGGCCGCCAGGTACAGCTTTCCTGCGGGGTGGTCGCCGGCCTGCGACTCAGATCGCGTACGGAAACACGGTCAGCATGTGCGCACCGAACCACGAGCTGCCGACGACCACCGGGACCAGCATCGCGACGGCCGCGGCCGGCCGCACTCGCGCGAGCGCCATCGCCAGCGGGATCAGCAGCACGAACGCCGGCAACAGCAGGCGGGTGCGGCTGATGATGAGCCCCGTCGACAGCAGGATCGAGACCACCACGAGGGTGCCGTAGACGAGAACCGGCCAGGGCAGTCGCGACCAGCAGGCGATGGCCATCAGGACCACCGAGGCCACCATCACCCACGCCGTCGCGGTGGCCGCCACCTCACCCGATCCGACGATGGTTGCGTTGACGAAGTTGAATGCCGCTCTGCCCCAGTCGATCCGGGTGTCCCACCCCTCGCTCTGCACCCGGAACCACCCGGTGGGGGAGCCGGTCTGACCCCAGACGATCGCGAGGTAACCGAGGTATCCGAGGGGGCTGAGGACGATCGCCGCCCACGCCCGCCATCCGTCGCGATGGGCGATGATCGCGGCCAGCATGACTACGCCGATGAGGACCACCGAGGTAGGGCGCGTCGCTCCGGCGAGGAGAGTCATGGCTCCCGCCAGCAGCCAGCGATGCTCGAGCACCCCGACCAATGCCCACACGGCCAGCGCACAGAACAGCGTCTCGGTGTAGGCCATGTTCAGCACGATCGACATCGGCGTAGCGGCGAACAGCACGACGAGGATCAGGCCGGTGGCATGCGGCGAGGCCGGTCCGATCGGTGAGCGCTCCGACATCTGACGTGCACACACGGCACCGAGGCGTGCTGCTCCGGCGGCTGCCACGCATCCAAGGATCAGGTTGAGGCCGATCGCGGCACCGAAGGGTGTGATGAGCGGCAGCTTTGCGATGGCACCGACCAGATACGGATAGCCGGGGAAGAACGCGTAGGCGGTTTCGGCGGTGTGCACCCCCTGCGCATCGGTGAGCGACAGCGGAACACCGCCGTAGCCGTATTCGGCGATGGCCAGCATCCACTGTCCGTCCCACACGGTCAGACGCCCGCCGACGGTGCCCCCGTTCAGGTCGGCGAACCGGGCCAGCACGATCACGCCGATCGCGCGGACCGCGAGGAACACGACGACCGCCTCGATCCACCACAGGTGCGGCGAACCGAGTGGCCATGGCCGGTGTGGCGAGGAACTCACCTGGTCGTCGGGCCGGTCATCCTGCGCACGCGCGTCGTCGGCACTGCCGGCATCGGTTGAGGTGACCACGTGAGCGATCGTAGGGCCTGCGCTCGGCGCGGCTCACGTGGATCAGGTCACCACGAATCGGACGTGGTCGCGCTCGCCGGTAAGGTTGTTGCGTCAGCGAACGCCGCAGATCGACCGACAACCGTCGGCAAGGAGGTAACTCGACGTGGCACTGGTGGTGCAAAAGTACGGCGGATCGTCGGTCGCAACGGCCGAACGCATCCGGCGGGTCGCCGAGCGCATCGTCGAGACCAAGAAGCAGGGCAACGACGTCGTGGTGGTCGTGTCGGCGATGGGCGACACCACCGACGAACTGCTCGACCTGGCCCAGCAGGTCAACCCGACGCCGCCTCCTCGGGAGATGGACATGCTGCTCACCTCGGGTGAGCGGATCTCCAACGCTCTAGTCGCGATGGCGATCAGTTCGCTGGGTGCGCAGGCGCAATCCTTCACCGGTTCGCAGGCCGGCGTCATCACCACCAGCAGCCACGGCAAGGCCAAGATCATCGACGTCACGCCGGGCCGCGTCCGCAGCGCACTCGATGAGGGCAAGATCGTGCTGGTCGCCGGGTTCCAGGGCGTCTCTCAGGACACCAAGGACATCACCACCCTCGGGCGCGGCGGGTCGGATACGACCGCTGTGGCGCTGGCCGCCGCGCTGGAGGCCGACGTCTGCGAGATCTACACCGACGTCGACGGGGTGTACTCGGCCGACCCGCGCATCGTTCCGGACGCCCGCCGACTCGAGACCGTCTCCTTCGAGGAGATGCTCGAACTCGCAGCATGCGGCGCCAAGGTCCTGATGCTCCGGTGCGTCGAATATGCGCGCCGCTACAACGTTCCTGTTCACGTGCGCTCGTCGTACTCGACCAAACCCGGCACCCTGGTGACCGGATCGATGGAGGACATCCCAGTGGAAGAAGCCATTCTGACCGGAGTCGCCCACGACCGCAGCGAGGCCAAGATCACCGTCGTCGGCCTCGACGACAAACCCGGTTATGCCGCCAAGGTGTTCCGCGCGGTCGCCGACGCCGAGATCAACATCGACATGGTGCTGCAGAACATCTCGAAGGTGGAGACCGGAAAGACCGACATCACCTTCACGTTGCCGCGGGAACTGGGCCCGACGGGAATGGAGAAGCTGGCCAAGCTTCAGCAGGAGATCGGCTTCACCGATCTGCTCTACGACGATCACATCGGCAAGGTGTCGTTGGTGGGCGCGGGCATGAAGTCGCATCCGGGCGTCACCGCCACCTTCTGTGAGGCGCTGAGCGAGGCCGGTATCAACATCGAACTCATCTCGACCTCGGAGATCCGCATCTCGGTGCTGTGTCGCGACACCGAACTCGACGACGCGGTGCGCGCCCTGCATGCCGCCTTCGATCTCGGTGGCGAAGAAGAAGCCGTCGTCTACGCGGGAACAGGGAGGTAAGTCATGGGGCGAGCGAAGCGACGGGAGATGTGATGGGTGTACGTATCGGAGTGGTGGGCGCGACCGGTCAGGTAGGCGGCGTCATGCGAACCCTGTTGGCGCAGCGCAACTTTCCCGCTGACGAGGTGCGGTTCTTCGCATCGGCGAGGTCGGCCGGCAAGAAGTTGCCGTGGGGTGACGGCGAGATCGTGGTCGAGGATGCTTCGACCGCCGACCCCAGCGGTCTCGACATCGCCTTGTTCTCCGCCGGTGCGACGATGTCGCGTGAGCAGGCACCGAGGTTCGCCGCGGCCGGAGTGACGGTCATCGACAACTCCTCGGCCTGGCGCAAGGATCCGAATGTGCCCCTGGTGGTTTCGGAGGTCAACGGCGAGCTTGCGAAGAACCCGCCGAAGGGGATCGTCGCCAACCCGAACTGCACCACGATGGCGGCGATGCCGGTGCTCAAGCCCCTGCACGACGCGGCGGGCCTGCAGCGTCTGATCGTGTCGAGCTATCAGGCGGTATCCGGTAGTGGACTTGCGGGTGTCGAAGAACTTGCGACTCAGGTGCGCGCTGTCGACGGAGACGCGGAAAAGCTTGTCTACGACGGCAGTTCGGTCGAATTCCCGGCACCGAACAAGTACGTCGCCCCCATCGCGTTCAACGTCATCGCGCTCGCCGGCTCCATCGTCGACGACGGTTCGGGCGAGACCGACGAAGATCAGAAGCTGCGCAACGAATCTCGCAAGATCCTGGGTCTGCCCGAGCTTCTGGTCAGCGGAACGTGTGTCCGCGTGCCGGTGTTCACCGGGCACTCGCTGTCGATCAACGCCGAGTTCGCGAACCCGCTCTCGGTGGCGCGCGCCCAGGAGATCCTCGGTGCCGCGGCCGGCGTGGAGTTGGCCGACGTGCCGACGCCGCTCGCCGCGGCCGGCAAGGACAACTCACTGGTGGGTCGTATCCGGCAGGACCCGGGTGTGCCCGACGGTCGAGGACTGGCGTTGTTCATCTCCGGCGACAACCTCCGAAAGGGTGCCGCGCTCAACACGATCCAGATCGCCGAACTGCTCGTCTGACGTAGTCGCAGAAAGTAGGGGAGGAGTTTCTTCCCCGACCCTTGGAGTCAACTTCTAGGGGAGGACTTTGAACTTAGGGGAGGAAGTTCTTCCGCTAGATTTTTCAGGACCCGTCCCCGGGCAGAGACTTCAGTTGGGCGTGGGAGAGCCCGCGTCGAAGACTGGACATGACCCCGATCACGCGTCCAAGTTACTGTGTGGTAGCTTACTTCCTCATGAGACTAATCAGGGGGATCTTCTCAAGAAATGGTCGGCGGAAACTGTCGTCCGCTGTGCTCGCCGGTGCCGTCGTGGGGGCGGGACTCGTGGTGGCGACGCCGCAGGCCGATGCTGCCACCGACTTCTACACACCGCCCGCACGGTTCGCGAACGCGCCGGGTTCGGTGATCCGCAGCGAGGCCAGTCCGTTGCTGCTGCAGATTCCAGGGATGGCCAATCAGTGGCCAGGTACCGCCAAGCGGATCATGTACACCTCGCGCTACCAGGACGGAAAGCCCGCGGCGGTCACCGGCACCGTGGTCGAGCCGACCGCCCCGTGGCGTGGCAAGGGGCAACGTCCTACCGTCGTGGTGGGACCGGGCACCGTCGGCCAGGCCGACAATTGCGCACCGTCGAAGATGATGGCCTTCCCGATGTCGGTGGACATCACCAAGCCCAGCATCGGCGTCAACTACACCGCTCCGGAGATGTACTACCTTCTGCTGCAGGGTGTTCGGGTGGTCGTCACCGACTACATCGGATTGGGTACTCCGGGTATCCACACATATGTCAACCGGGCCGAGACCGGCCACGCGATGCTCGACGCCGCACGCGCCGCACTGCGTCTGGCGGGAGCGCCGACGAATGCGCCGGTCGGATTCGCCGGCTACTCGCAGGGTGGCGGCGCAGCCGCGTCTGCCGCTGAACTGGCGTCGACCTACGCCCCGGAGCTCAATGTTCGTGGCACCTATGCCGGTGCTCCGCCGGCCGACCTGGCCAAGGTGATCCCGGCTATCGACGGCTCCACGATCGCCGGCGCGATCGGCTTTGCCATCAACGGGTTGATGGCGCGCTATCCGAACGTGGATCGTGTGGTGCAGCGCGAGACCAATGCCGCGGGTAAGGGTGCGCTGCACAAGATCTCGCAGCAGTGCATCGGCGACATCATCCTGAGCTTCGCCTTCCAGCGCACCCAGAATTGGACGCGCTCGGGCGAGACCTTGTCGGCGCTCATCAACCGCTATCCGGACGTGCAGAAGGTGGTCGGCGAACAGTGCATCGGGCGCTACAAGCCGAACGCGCCGGTCTTCCTCGAAGGCGGGGTTGCCGACGACGTGATCCCGTACGGACAGGTCGCGCAACTCGCCCGCGACTGGCGTGCCCAGGGCGCCAATGTGCACTTCGTGGCAAACCCGACACCGCCGATCCTGACCAAGACGATCGTCAACCACGTCGTTCCCATGCTGGAGACGCTGCTCCCGGGCCTGGAATTCCTGATGGCCCAACTGAATCGCTGACGACCTAGCAAGGCGTCGGTGCCGCTCACAATGAGCGGCACCGGCGCCTTTGTGGATCCAACGCCCGCTGTGCGTGGTCACGGGTACGGCGCGCTCGTTGTGGTGTCTTGACACTGACACGCATCGATCATACGGTCAAGCATACAATGTATGACCGTCGGTTGCGGAGGCGCGATGAGCGAAACGACGAGGGCTGTGGTGCTCGGCGGCAGTGTGGCCGGATTGTGCGCGGCGGGTGTTCTTGCCAGGCACTTCGACGAGGTGGTCGTCCTCGAACGCGACGAACTCCCCGAGGGCGCCGAACATCGCAGGGGTGCTCCGCAGAGTCGGCATCCACATTTCCTGCTCGATGCCGGACGTCGCGCCATCGAGCAGATCTTCCCCGGCGTCGAAGAGTATGCGTGTTCCCTTGGCGCACAGGTTCGTAACCCCACACTGTGTACCGCATCGTGTGGTCCGTATGGGTGGTCGGCCCGGGCGCGCGGCGAGATGACGATGCTCTACACCTCGCGGATCACGCTGGAGCGCGCTCTGCGCGACAAGGCGCGTGAGTTGCCCAATGTGATCGTTGTCGAGCAGGCGATCGCCAAGGGGTTGATCACCGATCGTGCTGCGAATCGGGTGTGTGGCGTGCGCTGGGTCGGACCCGACACCGGCGGCGACACCACCATTGATGCCGACCTCGTCATCGATGCCCTGGGTCGGGGGTCCAAGGTGTCCGACTGGCTTGGCGGCGCAGGTTGGGAGCAACCACCGGTGGACACCCTTGATGCCAAGGCGACCTACTCCTCGCGCTGGTACCAGGCGCCGACCGGTGACGACCGACCGAGTGAGTGGTGGTGGGATCACCTTGCCGTGATGCCAACCGCGGACCGCGGATCGCACCCGCTCGAGCACGATTACCTGTCGACGATCTTCCCGATCGAGGACGATCGCTGGATCGTGTTCATGGGATCGTGGGGACTCGACATGCCCCGAACCGTCGAGGATTTCGAATCCCGTGCGGAACGCGTTCGCGCGCCGGCTTTTCCGAATGCGATCAAGCAGGCCGAGCCTACGTCCGAGGTCTACGTGACGAAGTCGACCGGGAACAAATGGCGGCGTTACGATCTCATGGCCGATCCGCCCCGCAGCCTTGTCCCGGTCGGTGACTCGATCTGCGCGTTCAACCCCCTCTACGGCCAGGGGATGAGCGCGGCCGCGGTAACGGCCACCATTCTGGACGAGTGCATTCGCAGCACAACGGAACTCGATGAGGTGAGTGCGGAGTTCCTGACCAGGCAGCGAGACTACCTCAAGATCCCGTGGAGTCTGGCGACCGCGCGTGACCGCGGTTACGATCACGCAGAGGGTACCCTCGCGATCGTCTCGCCCCGTCGGCGTGCGCTGATCGGCCGAATGAGTTGGCCGGCATTCAGTTTCATCATGCGTGCAGCTGCGGAGGACTCCGTGGTCGAAGAACACTTCGCTCGGGTGTTCAACATCGAAGAGTCCTTGGCGGACATGATGCGCAATCCGAAGGTACTGGCGCGACTGGCGATCTTCGGAGTTCGGCTGGCGCTGCGTCGGACTCGACTGCCCGAACCTCTTGACCCACTGCAGGACCCGCCGGGCGCGGACCTGTCGCTACTGGTCGGGAAGTGATCGGCGATGCTCGTGATCCATAGTCCCCTCGACATCCTCTGGTATCAGAATCTGCTCGACGTCGTCTACCTGACGATCGCGGTGATCGCGGCGGTGTACAGCTGGCGTCGGTACCGCGATGGACGGCCGGAGTATGCGGTGTTGATGGTGGCTGCCTTCGTGTACGGCCTGCTGCTGGAACTGTGGGGCATGGTGGTTCACCACAGCTACACCCAGGGCACGTTCGCGGTGATGCTCGACTGGCGCTGGGTGCCCGGCTTCTCCGATAGCACGCTGATGCCGCTGTATGTGCCATTCTTCTACCCGGTCATGCTGTTTCTCGGGTACAAGCTCGTGGAGGCGCTCGGCATCGAATCACTCTGGCAGAGAGCCATTGTCGGCGGACTGATCATGAGTTTCCTCGATGCGCCCTACATCATCGAGGGCAACCTTCGTCACGTGGTGTGGTGGACGTGGCACCAGTGGGACCTCTACCAACTGTGGCTTGGCTGGCCGCTGGTCGACATGTGGTGGCAGATGACGTGGGATGCGCTGATCTTCTACCTTCTTCTGCGTCTCCTGCCACGGTTGACCCGTCGTGCATCGGTGGGCGGCGCGCAGGCCCATGCCTCGGTGCTGATCGTCGCACCGGTGGGCATTGCCGTCGTCGTCAACCTGATCGGGCCATTCCTGCATCTGCCGATCGTCGTCGCCACCTACGTCGGCGGACGACAGTGGCCCGTCGTCGTGGTGCTGTACGTGGTCTATCTCGCGGTGGCGGTGCGAGCCTTGCGCTCGGCGAGGCCGCTGAGAGTTGAGACGGTGACGGCCGTCTGCGCCGGGATCTACGTTGTGGCCTTCGTGGCGATGGTGATCGGCAATGACGTGCACGAGGGTCGCGTGCCCTTCTATGCGGTCGTCCAGGTGATCGGCCTGGTGATGATCGGGGTGACCTTGGTGTTCCCGGCCGTGGTCGCCAGCCGGCGGACCGACGCCGCGGCTTCCCAGCGCGGTCTTCTGACAGGATGAAGGGGTGAGAACGCGCGGGTGGGGCGGCAAGCTGCCCCGTGACGAGGACGAGGCGAGGACACGGACCGTCGAAGCCGCCATGCGATGCGTCGATCGTTACGGCCCCACCAAGACGACACTCGCCGACGTCGCGAACGAACTCGGGGTCACCAGGCAGACGGTGTATCGGCTGTTCCCGACCACTGCGGACCTGCTGTCGGCGGTCGGCGAGGCGGGAACCGACCAGTTCCTCGATCGGCTGGCCGACCATGTCTCCGGAATCACCGATCCGAGCGACGCGGTGGCCGAGGCGGTTGTCTACACCCTGGAAGCGCTGCCCACCGAGCGCTATATCGGTCTGCTGCTGCAGGCCGGAGAGACCGAGGTCTTCAGTCGCGGTGCGACGTCGTCGCGGGCCATGTCCTTCGGAAAGTCTGTGTTGCAACGCTTTCCGATCGACTGGGTCGAGATCGGGCTCGACGACGAACTGGAAGGACTGGCGGAGTTCATGTTGCGCTCGTTCATGTCCTTCGTGCAGTACCCTTCGGATCCGCCACGGACCTCGGATGAGTTGCGCGCCTATGTCAAACGCTGGTTGGGTCCGGCGCTGGGCGCGCCGGTTAGTCGCGAAAGAACTGGCCGAGCATCACGCGCCGGTTGAGGCCTACCGCTGGCTGAGGTGCGAGCTTGCGAGCCGCGAAGCCCCGGTGAGAGAACATCGTTGTCTCACCGTCTCGACACGACGCCTCGCCTGGGGCTCGGTGTCGGCTCGACCAGCGGGGTGCTATCGCGCTCCTCGGATCACGACACGGAGAGTTCGAGCTCGGCCAGCCGCCGGACCACCAGACTGGGTACGTAGCGGACCACACCGGTCGACATGCGCACGTCGCTGGTGGCCGCCAGGAGCAATTCGATTGCGCGACAGGCCTCGAGCCGCGCCAGATGCGCGCCTATGCAGAAGTGGATGCCGCGACCGAAGCTGTGATGCAAACGTGGTTGCGGGCGGTCGAAGTTGATCTCTGCGGGATGATCGAAGGTGGAGGAGTCGCGGTTGGAGGCGCCCCACAGGAGCATCAGCCGCGCGCCCTCCTCGATGTCGACTCCGTCGAGTGTGGTTGCGCACGTGGTGGTTCGGAAGTGTCCGCGGAAGGGGCTCTCTAGACGAACCGCCTCTTCGACGAGCGCCGGGATGCGCCCGGGGTCGGCGCGCAGCTCTGCTTGGACCGAGGCGTCCGACGCGACCAGCCGCGCGCACGTGCCGAGCAGGCTGGTGGTGGATTCGGCTCCCGCCGTGACCAACTGGACCAGGAACATCGTGCCTTGATCGCGCGTGAGGGTTCCGTCGGCGACGGCGTCGGCGATGATGTCGAGCATCGCACCGGTCCTGATCTCGACGGCTGCATCCAGGTGTTTGCCGAGGTACGCACTGAACTCGATCACCCTCATCATGGCCTCGCCGATCCGCTCCGGCGTGGCGACTCCCGAGACCAGGGCGATGGCGTCGTCGGACCATGCGGCGAGCTGGTCGAAGTCGTCCTCCGGCAGGCCCAGGATGTAGCCGATGACGCGCACGGGCACCGTCGTGGCGATCGAACGCATCCAGTCGCCACCACCGTCGGCGACCAGCTGCTTGATGCGTGGCTCGAGCAGGGCGTCGATGTCGCTCTGCAAGTCGCGCACCGCGCGTTGAGAGAAGCGAGGCTGCACCAGCGCCCGGTGCGTCGTGTGCGTGGGTGGGTCGGAGGTGGCCAAGACATCCACCCCGCCGGTATCGGCGACCTGCAGTTCGGCGGACTCGGCGCCCGTGGTCAGCAGGGCCACGAGATTGCTGGAGTATGTGGCGGGGTCGGCAAGGACCTCGCGAATGGCGTCGAAGCCGAGGACGACGTAGAGCTGCTGATCGGCGAGGTAGTGGACGTTTCCGTCGGCGAGCAGCCGGTCGAAGGTCGGGTACGGGTCTTGCAGAACCTCGTCGGAGAAGAGTTCGCTTGCCTGGATCATCGGCACTCCTCGAACTGTGGTAACGTGTGATGTAACATGTTATACCACATGTGCGACGACGGACTACGATGGTGCGCATGGCTGCTGACGACATACGCTCCCGCCTCGAGTCCTCACGCGACTCGATCACCGTCGTCCGGTCCTTCACTGCCGACGAGCGCGCACGGCGCGACGAGATCATCGACGAAGCGCGTCGGTTGGCGTCTGCCCAGGGCTATCAAGGGCTCACGATCCGGGCGGTCGCAGCGGCAGCGAACACCACACCGGTCACGATCTACCGGTACTTCGGCTCCAAAGACGGCCTGGCGCAACAACTCATGGCCGAGTGGGCGTTACAGACGCTGACCCGCTTGGAGGAGCTGCAGTTTGCCGACGACATTCCAGAAGGTGGCAGGATCGCGTCGGCGTTCGGAGAGATCATCGGCTGGGCCGCCGAGGACTTGAATCTACTTGGGGCAGGCTTGAACTCGATCCACACCAACGCCACGGGCGGTGGTGGTATCGGATTGTGGAAACCGCTGTTCATCAGTTTGGTCCGCGCAGCGTTGTCCAACCAGGACTGGCAGGACACCGACCATCGGGCAACCGTCCTCGGCTACGTGCTCACAACGTGCCTGATCGATCTCACGGCCGGGTCGGGAGACGTGGCCGACATCAGCGAGACGATCCGGACCGCGGCGCGACTGATCTTCGACGCTTGAGTGGTCCTCAGATCGAGAATCGTCCGGCAAAGGCGCGCAAGGGAAGATCGGCACTGGTGATGATGCCCGGTCGTGCGTCGACCACCGAACGAATCGAGTTCAGCGCAGGCAATCCCGTCACCGTCATGCCGATCGACGCGAAGTTCTCCGGCTTGGACAGATCGAACCCGGGCTTGGGGAAGATCATGTGCTTGCTGTAGATGCTCGGGTCGCCGGTGACCTGGGTGATGTAGCACGCCTTGATATCCCAGGACGGATCGGTGTGCGGTGTCATCTGCCATTCGAGATGGTTCTCGATGCGCGGCACACCGTCGACCATGCCCTGGTACTTGATGTAGTTGGCGCCGAGGGAGCCCTTGGGCATGAAGTACCAGCCGAGGTCGACATCCTTTGTGCAGGCACCGAGTTCGTAGCTGAAGGTCACCTCGTCGAGTTCAAGGCCAAACGCGTCCGCCATCAGGTAGACCGAATCGGCGAACACGGCGGTGTACTTGTAGAGCGAGTCGGGAATGGTCGGGTCGTCGACGGGACGTCCGTAACCGACGGCCTTCCAGGTGTCCACCGAGTGGTGGCAGGAGACGTCGACCGATTCGGTCACTGTGACGTTCTGGATGTCGGCCACGTCGGCGGTGTGCACGATGCCCAGGATCTGATTGAGACCGGGATTCATGCCGGTTCCGTAGAACGTGGAGTTTCCTCGCTGACAAGCGGATTCGAGAATCTCGCTGACCTTGCGGCCGGACGGGTGCTGCCAGTTGTTGTCCCGATGGAATCCGGTGATCCAGTCGGCGGTGGTGACGACGTTGATGCCGGCCTCCAGGACCTTCTCGTACAGGCTCTCGTCGGGGAAGACGCCGTGGAAGGTCAGGACATCGGGCTGCGCGGCGAGGATATCCTCGACGGTCCCGGTGGCCTTGACTCCGACCGGATCGATGCCGACGATCTCGCCTGCATCGCGCCCGATCTTGTCCGCGGTGTAGCAGTGCAGGCCGACCAGTTCGAGGTCGGGGTGATTCTGGATGCGCCCGATCATCTCGGTGCCGAGATTGCCGGTGGCGACCTGAAAGACGCGGATCTTGTCGGAACTCATGTGTGTGCTGCCCTTCTGAGTTGTGAAAATGTCTGGTGTCAGGCGGTTCTGGCGACAGCGGACGGGTGCCGGGGGATGATGGCGCCACTCTCCGGCCGAGTCGGGTCGACGCCGGCGGGTCCGCCGTCGGGATAGAACTGAACCGCCCATTCTCGTAATGCCTTGAACCCTTTGAGCTCTCGGCGAGACAGTGCGGGCGGGTCGGAGTAGCGCTGATGCGACCAGATCTCGACGTCCCGGTCGAACTGCTCGATGACGAGGTCGGCCATTGTCTTTCCGTAGCGGCTCATCTCGGGACTGTCGTCGCCCGGCTTGCGTCCGATCCACACCGTGAATCGGACGTCGCAGGTGGCGTCGTCGACCGGGGTGACCGCGGGCATGGTGCGATTCTCGATCATCCCCCAGGACTTGGTGATCGAGCAGCCCAGACCTGCATTGATCGAATAGACTCCGCTGGTTGCGGTTTCGAGGGTCACACCCTCTTCGAATGCGATCGTGAAGTCCACGTAGGAGACGGGGCCCTCGAAGTCGTGGCGGGTGAACTCGGGCATGAACGGTGTCTCATGCACGAACTTGAAGTGCGCGAAGTCGACGCCGTTCTCCATGACGTACTGGGGATGCAACTCGAGTCCCTGCCGGAACAATGTCGCCGCCGGTACAGGGGGGTAGTAGTTGTCGGCGTCGCCTGGGTCGTCGCCGAAACCGGTGAACATGTCCGGCACCTCGAAGTACGGCTCGCGCTGATTGACGTCGTACCAGATCCACACGGCCTCGTTGCGTTCGACGACCGGATAACTGCGGATGCGTCGCACTTTGTTCGGATGGTTCTCGTACGGGACACACACGTTGCGTCCCTGGGCATTCCACTCCCAGCCGTGAAACGGGCAGACCAGGTTCTCGCCCTCGACATGGCCGCCGTAGCCGAGGTGGGCGCCGAGGTGTTCGCAGTAGGCGTCGAACACCGACAGGTTTCCCGACGCCGCCCGCCAAGCAACCATTTCCCGTCCGAAGTACTTCATCTTGTGGACATCGCGCGAGGTGATCTCAGATGACCAGGCGACCTGGAACCATCCGGTCGGGTGCATCGACAGTGGGGTCTGTGCCATCGGTCCTCTGTCAGTGAAGGGGGCAGTTGAGGGCTGTTCTACACGAACCATAGAACCCTCTATGAAATAGTGCAAGACCCCTCTGTGAAACTGGCTTCTTGCCTGGTTGTCGGGCTAGCATCGAGACCATGAGCCAGGCCACCACCAACACGCGTCGGGCCAACAAACGTGGTCTCGCGACGCGCGAGAGCATGATCAAGGCGGCGATCGCCTCGCTGGCGACTGGTGATCCGGCGGCGGTGTCGGGGAACCGCATTGCCCGCGACATCGGCGCCACCTGGGGTGTCGTCAAGTATCAGTTCGGCGACATCGACGGTCTGTGGGCCGCGGTCCTGCGGCACACGGCCGAGGAGCGTGGTGACCTGCCCGCCAATCTGGCGCCCGGCGGCACGCTCGCCGAGCGGGTGGGAGCCCTGATCGACGGCATGTACGTCGGCCTGACGACGCCGGAGGCCCTGGCAATCGAGACCCTGCGTGCGGCGCTACCTCGCGACCACGCCGAGCTGGAACGCGAATTCCCCTTGACCGCTGCGGAACTCGCCTCGTGGAAGCCGGATTGGGAACAGGCATGCCACCGAGCGTTCGCCGACCTCAACATCGAACCGGTCCGGATCCGCCGGATGGCTGCGCTCATTCCGGCCGCCATGCGCGGAATCTCGTCGGAGCGATTTCTGGGTACATATGGCGACCTCGACGACGCGAAGCGGGGCCTCATCGACGCGATGGTCGCCTACCTCACCGACTGAGTCGACGTCGCACGGTGTAGAAAGATGCGCATGGTGAGGGGCGCGGGTCGGACAGTCGTCGTGGTGATCGGAATTCTGGCGCTCTGGCTTTCCGGAGGATCGCCCGCACACGCGGTTCCGGTCGCACCAGTACCGCTGACCGGTCTCGGTCCCACTGGTACCTCGTTGATGCACGGCGATCTGTGGTCCACGGATTCGACGCCGTGGCGCGGTCCGGGGCGGACCGGGCATGTGGTGGCGTCGTCGGTGCCGGGCGGGGCCTGTGCGGCGACGTTCATCGGCTCCGACGGCCTGCCGGTGTCGCTGTGCACCCGGTTCGTCGGGACGAAGCCGGTCGGATTCGCCGTCCCGTCGGTCACGCTGTTCGATCCGCACACCGCCGCACCGCTCGCGCACCTCGAACTCGCCAAGGGCGGACTTCTCGGGGGTGTGTACGGATATCTCGACGACCGGAATCGAGTGGTCGTCGCCGACGGCTCCAATTCGATTCTGCGCGTGGCACATCGACGGATCGCGCAAGGGTGGCAGGTCTATGTCGATGATCGGATCGACGTGTCGTCGACGATCCCCGCGGGCGACGCGATCACCGGACTGGCACCAGACCTGCAGGGCCGCATCTGGTTTGCGACCACCAGGGGAGTGGTCGGCACGGTCGGTCGATCGGGACGCGTCGCGGCCACCGCCCTGCCGCGCGGTGAGCAGCTGGGCAACGGGCTCTCGATCCGGGCCGGTGGTGCCTCGATCCTGACCACCCATGCCCTCTACGAGATGACCGCCGGCGCCGACGGGCGACCGCGCGTGGTCTGGCGTCGGGCGTACGACCGCGGAACCGCGCGCAAGCCGGGCCAGCTGACCTGGGGTTCGGGAACAACCCCCACCTATTTCGGTCCCGACGGTGACCGCTGGGTGGCGATCGTCGACAACGCCGACGGCAAACCGAATCTCCTTGTGTATCAGAGCGATACCGGGAACGTGGTCTGTCGGATGCCGGCGTTCGGGTCGTCGGGGCAGGGCACCGAGAACTCGATCATCGCCTGGGGTGACTCGCTGGTGATCCCGAGTACCTATGGCTACCAGTACCCGCCGATGGCGGTCGACGGTCCCAGCAAGCCCGGATCGGCCGGCTTTGTCGGGGGCGCCACCAGGGTCGACGTCACTGCAGGCGGGTGTCATCGGGTGTGGGAGAACCGCGACCGCATTGCGACATTGCCGCGGCTCTCCCGCGCCGACGGGCTGATCTACGCGCTCGGCTACGGGCCCTATCGGCCGGGTATTCAGCAAGTGGGACCGATCTACCTCGTCGCGACCGACTTCGCGACGGGGCTGCGAGTGGTGACGCGCAAGGTCGGCGACGGGCCGATCGACGAGCCGCTGGAACTGACCGGCACCATCAGCCGCGACGGCGCGCTGTGGCAGGCCACGATCGGACGGATGCTCAAGATCGCGCGGTGAATCCCACCCGCTCCCTGAGCTCTGCCTGCAGAGGGGTTCCTCGCGCTCAGCCAGCGGTAGGCGTGACCCTCGTCGGACGCAGTGGCAGGATCAACTGCATGGCAGAAGCACGCGACCCCGACGACGACGTCGACCGCACGCCCACACAGGCCGAACTCGACGCGGAGGATCTCGCCGCGCTCGCGCGGTCGTCGAAGGACCGTGACCAGGCGAATCTGTACCCGACCCGGCAGTCGGATCCCGGCGTGGCCCCGCGGGCATTCCTCGTGCATGCGCGCGTCGCCTGGTGGGGTGCGGCGGCCTGCGGGGTGATCGCCGTGGTGTACGGGTTCCTCAACCTCGGCTTGATCACCGACCTGCTCCGGCAGCGACTCCTCGACGGCGTCGCGTCAGACCCGAACAATGCGGCACCCGAGGAGCGGGTGGATTCCCTGGCGGGATTCTTCCCACCGTTCATGCTGCTGATGATCCTGGTGCTGCTCGCCATCGAATACCCGCTCCTGGTTGCCGCCGCGAACCATCACAGCCGCAACTGCCGCAACTTCTTCCTCGCCGCGGTGATCGTCAACATGCTGTGCATTCCCATCGGTTCCGACCTGCTGTTCCGGTACGACGAGATCTCCTCGACGATGGTTGTCGTGTCGTGGCTGCAGTTCGCACTGTTGGGGCTGGCCGGGGTGATCTCGCTGCGGCGCGTCGTGGATCGATGGCTGCCCGAGTCGAGCCGGATGCGACCGTCGCGGATGCTGCGAGGGCAGTAGGGCACCGAGCGCCCGTCGGGAAGCGCTCCACCCCGATGGCTGAGGTGCGAGCCTGCGAGCCTCGAAGCCCCCTGGCGAGATGACCTTGTTGTCTCGCCAGTGGTCTCGACACGGTGCCTCGCTGCGCTCGGTACCGGCTCGACCAGCGGGGTCGGCCCTACAGCGCCAGCAACTCCTTGGTGACCTCCGCTTCGTCGACGCGGGTGCTGCGGCCGTCGGCGACCACGATCTCGCCGCCGACCATGACGGTGTCGACGATGGATCGTGAGCCGGTGGTCAGTAGGGACGCACCAGGGTCGCGGACGGGCAGCGTTGCATAGTCGCGGTCGAAGCGGATCACGGTGAGGTCCGCCGGAGCACCGACCTGCACGCCGCCGGACACAGCGGGCAAACCGAGCACCGCGTTGGCCCCGCCGCACGCGATGTCGAGCATCTCGTCGAACCCGAGTAGATCCGCCCGTTTGTGGACGGCCCGCTGCAGGTAGGCGGCGACCCGGAAGGTTTCGAGCATGTCCTGGGTGTCGTTCGACGCCGCGCCGTCAACGCCCAGCCCGACCCGTAGTCCGTTCTGGATCATGTCCGGGATCGGCGCGACCCCGCTGCCCAAACGCATGTTGGACAGTGGGTTGTGTGAGATCGCGACGCCCCGATCGGCGAGGATGCGTTGACCCACGTCGTCGAGTTCGACGCAGTGCACCGCGAGGACGCGGTCCCACAGAAAGCCGCTGCGGTCGAGATACTCGACGGCGCCGGTTCCGGCGTGCTCCAGACACATCCGGTCGTCGGTCGGGGTCTCGAGCAGATGGATCGAGACCGGTAGCTCTCGCGCATCGGCGAACTCGCGGAGCGTGACCATGCCCCTCTCGGTCAGCGACCGCGGATTCGGCACTGCGAGAGCAACTCTGATGCGAGTCCCGTCGACCCGATCGCGCAGCAGATCGACGTGGTCGAGCACCTCATCGAGCGGCTGCATGAGCCGCGGCTCGAAGCCCCATTTGCGGGAGGCGTCCGGCCGGTCGGCGACACCCCGACCGAGCACCGCACGAATTCCGGTGTCGTGAAACGCTTGAATGACGGCGGCATGCACGTCGTCGGACGGGTGCGGCCACATGTGCTCGACGACGGTCGTCGTGCCCGACCGAAGCGCCTCCAGGCATGCCGCCGTCGCGGCGAGGTAGGCGCGCTCGGGCGTGATCGCCACCGATTCCTCGCCCACCGCGAGAAGCCACTCCAGCAACGGCGTGCATTCGGCGATACCGCGCATCAGCGACTGCTGCAGATGGGTGTGTGTGTTCACGAAACCCGGTATGACATGGCCATTTCCGCGCTCGCTCGGCTCTGCGGTGCCAACGATGCCGACCACCGAGCCATCCTGGATTCGAATGTCCTGATGGGGCAACCACCGTCCACCGGTGTAGACGGCGACATCGATGAGGTCGGCCATCTCACTTCCCGAAGTTCGCGGCGATGCGCTGCGCGATGTAGTCGCCGCCGGTGATCTGCGGGTACTTGCCGGCAGCCGACTCGATCACTGCGTCGGTGTTGGCCTGTGCGAAATAGGCGATCGTGTAGCGGGGGCCGGTGTACTCGCCGCGACGGGGCGCGCGCACGCGATGGAAGTTCGACGGCAGCCGATCGTCGGACCAGCGCATCAGCATGTCGCCGATGTTGCAGGTGATCGCCTCGTCGGACGGCTCGACGGGGGTCCACGCCTCCGATGCGGCCTCGGCGCCCGGCAGCACCTGAAGGCCGCCCTGGCCGGTGCGCTGGAACAGCAGGGTCAACGCGTCGAAGTCGGTGTGGGCGCCGGCTCGCCAGACATTCGGCTCGTCGATGAGGGCGTCAGGGAAGGCGTAGTAGTGCAGCAGGCGCAGCGTGCTCTGGTAGGTGTCGACACTGGGATCGTGTGCGCGAGTGAAGAAGTCGCGGTCGAATCCGAGCTTCTCGGCGAAGCAGCCGAGGATGTCCATGGCCAGGCGCCAGCACCGGCGCTCGAAGTCGAGCAGCGTGGCCCGGAAACCGGCGAGTTCGTCGTCGGTCGGCCACAGTCCGTCCATGCGGGGAAGGGTGAGTTGGTAGGACTCCTTCTGATCCGGTGTGCCGACCGACGGTCGGACCTGGCTGGAGTACTCCCACCCGGCATTCTGCCCCTTCTTGAGGGGGAGCTGTTCCTTGACCTCGCGCGGCAGTTCGAAGAACTTCGCCGACATGGCGAACGCATGGTTGACCGCGTCCATGTCGATCCCGTGGTCAATGACCTGGAAGAAGCCGATATCGGTTGCCGCGGCCCAGAGTTCGTCGGCGATCTGGTCGCGTCGTGTCTCGAAGTCGGCGAGGCTGATGCGCCGGATCTCGCGGTCGGTGGTCTCGGTGCCGAGGCCGCCCATCGATGCCTCGCGATTGAGCTCGGTCATCTCAAAGCGGTCGTTCGGGGTGGTCGTGATGTCTGACATGGGTTATCTCTCGCTGGAATGAGTCCGCATGCGCTTTTCGACGCGACACGTGAGAGAAGAGTGTCGCGGACGCGAACAGCGGAACTCTTCTCCGCTGCTACACGAGGCCTCGTGCCGACGAGATTACACCGCCGGTCGAGAAGGGCGCGAGTCGAACGGGGGCAAGGTTAGCCAACACTCATTTTCTGGATGTAATCCACTTTCTGGATTCATTCCATTTATTGCTGTACGGTGGCAACCATGAGTGAGCAGATGACACCGGCGCGGCAGCTTCGAGCTGCCGGTCTGCGCGTCACTGCGCCCCGGCTCTCCGCACTGGAAATCATTGCGGAGCATCCACATTCGACGGCAGACTTCGTTGCCTCGGCCGTCCGCGAGAAGCTCGGTGGCGTTTCGACGCAAACCGTCTACGACGTCTTGCGGGTCTGTGCCGAGCGGGGTCTGCTTCGCAAGATCGAGCCGGCGCAGTCGCCGGTGCGCTACGAAACGCGGACCGGCGACAACCACCACCACCTGGTGTGCCGGTCGTGCGGAACGATCGTCGACGTGGACTGCGTGATCGGAACTGCGCCATGTCTGTCACCCGACGACGATCATGGCTTCCTCGTCGACGAAGCCGAGGTCACGTTCTGGGGACTGTGCAAATCCTGCCGTTCGTGAGGCACAACAAGAGACTTGTCAGCGTCGTCCAGCCCAGTGGCGCCGCGGCAGAAGAAACGTAAGACACCAATGAGAGGGAGATGGCGATGACTCCTCGCACCACCACCAATGCCGGGATTCCCGTGGCGAGCGACAACGAATCGCTCACCGCCGGCACCCAGGGACCGATCCTGCTGCACGACCACTACCTGATCGAGAAGCTCGCGCAGTTCAACCGTGAACGCGTCCCGGAACGGGTTGTGCACGCGAAGGGCGGCGGCGCATTCGGCGAACTCGTCATCACCGGTGACGTGTCGCGCTACACCAAGGCGTCGTTCTTGCAACCGGGCAAGCGCACCGAGTCGCTGGTCCGGTTCTCCACCGTTGCGGGCGAGCAGGGCAGCCCGGATACCTGGCGTGACCCAAGGGGTTTCGCGATGAAGTTCTACACCGAGGATGGCAACTACGACCTCGTCGGCAACAACACGCCGATCTTCTTCATCAAGGATCCGATCAAGTTCCCCGACTTCATCCGCTCACAGAAGCGACTGCCCGGTTCCGGACTGCGCGACCACAACATGCAGTGGGATTTCTGGACGCTGCGCCCCGAGTCGGCACACCAGGTCACCTGGCTGATGGGAGACCGCGGTATCCCGAAGTCCTGGCGGCACATGGACGGATTCGGTTCGCACACTTACCAGTGGGTCAACGCCGAGGGCGAGCGATTCTGGGTCAAGTATCACTTCAAGACCGACCAGGGCATCGAGTACCTCACCCAGGAGGAAGCCGATAAACTCGCCGGCAGCGACCCCGACCTGCACCGCAAGGATCTCTACGACGCCATCGAGGGCGGCGAGTTCCCGAGTTGGACGATGAAGGTCCAGATCATGCCCGTCGGCGAGGCCGAGAGCTACCGCTTCAACCCGTTCGATCTCACCAAAGTCTGGTCGCAGCAAGACTATCCGCTGATCGAGGTCGGTAAGTGGACGCTCAATCGCAATCCGCAGAACTTCTTCTCCGAGATCGAATTGGCGACGTTCGAACCGTCGAACCTGGTGCCCGGCATCGGGTTCTCCCCCGACAAGATGCTGCTCGGCCGGGTGTTCTCCTACGCCGACGCGCACCGCTACCGGGTAGGCACCAATTACGCTCAGCTGCCGGTGAATTCGGCGAAGAATGCAGAGGTCAACACGTACTCCAAGGAGGGTGCGATGGCCTACGACTTCTCCGGACCACAGGTGCCGGTGTACGCGCCCAACTCCTACGGCGGGCCGCACGCCGACGCCGAGGCTGCCGGTGACGAGGGACTGTGGAACTTCGACGGCGAGGCCATCCGCGCCGGCTACGTCGAACATCCGGAGGACAGCGACTGGGCGCAGGCGGGCACCATGGTTCGCGAGGTGCTCGACGATGCCGCTCGGGAACGGTTGGTGTCCAACATCGTCGGACACGTCCTCGACGGCGTCGAAGAGCCCGTGTTGTCGCGAGTATTCGAGTACTGGCGCAACGTCGACGAGGATCTCGGCAAGAAGGTGGAAGAAGGCGTCCGTAACGGGTGATCGAGGACATTTGATGTCCGATCACGGAATCGACCCGACGGTCCGGCCGTTGGACTTCAATGAGGCACGTCAGTGTTTGCGCCCGACCGGGCCACTTCATCGAGGAGGAACTTCATGACAGTAGAAGCGATCTACCACGTCTCGTCCACGTCGGCAGGCGGGGGGCGTGACGGCGAAGTCGTCTCGGACTCCGGGCGCATCGACCTCGATTTGCGCCCGCCGAAGGAACTCGGCGGCAGTGGTGAGGGCAGCAACCCCGAGGAACTCTTCTCGGCCGGATACGCCGCCTGCTTCATGGGTGCGCTGCGCGCGACGTCGAAGCAGGCCGGCTCGCCCGTACCCGACGAGTCCACGGTCAAGGTCACCATTGGCCTCGGCAAGGACTCGGCCGACGGCGGGTTCGGGCTCACCGCAGCCATCGAGGTCTACATCCCCGGCGTCGAGGAAGCGAAGGCACAGGAGCTCGCCGACGGCGCGCACGCCTTCTGCCCGTACTCGAAGGCCACCCGCGGCAACATCGAGCAGACGGTCACCGTCCGCGTATGAGTCGTTGCCGCACATACGAACTCAAGAGAAAGGAGTGGTATCACACATGACCACTGCAACACCCATCACCAGCACCCTGACCGATGAACAGAAGACGGTCACCGGTAACGCTCTGCAAGAGACGCTGGTCGACCTGATCGATCTGAGCCTCATCGCCAAGCAGGCCCACTGGAACGTGGTCGGCCCGCAGTTCCGTTCGGTTCACCTCGAATTGGACGAACTGGTCACCGTCGCCCGCGAGTTCACCGACGCCGCGGCCGAGCGTGCCACCGCCATCGGGGTGAGCCCCGACGGCCGGGCCGAGACCGTCGCGAAGACAGCTCACACCACGGGCTTCGGCGAAGGCTGGACAAAGGACTCCGACGTGGTGACCGCAGTCGTGTCCAACCTCAAGGCGGTCATCGCGGGTCTCCGCGAGCGCATCGCCACCACCGAGGACACCGACCCGGTCACCCAGGACCTGCTGATCGGCTTCGCATCGAGGCTCGAGCAGCTCCACTGGATGTGGCAGGCGCAGGCGGTCTGACCGACAGCCCCGGTCACCGGAGCGCCTGACCAGATGACGAACCCCGCCGGAATCCGGCGGGGTTCGTCGCGTTCTGGTTCTCGTCCGCTCAGAGCGGCTGACCTTCCGATGGCTGAGGTGCGAACTCGCGTGATCAGCTCTTCGACTCGGACTCGGGCTCGGAGGTGTCGTTGTCGTCGGAGTCGGTGTCGCCGGGTTCCGGTTCCGGCTCGGACTCGACCGCCGGCTTCGCGACGGGAGGAGTCTCGACCGGCTCGTCGTCGGCGTAGGAGTCCCGGAACGACACGCGCGGAGTCGTCGCGGTGTGGAACAGTGCGATCCCGACAAACGCGAGAGTTGCGACGCCGAAGACGAGCACCAGGCCGATCGCCGCGATGTAGAGCGCCGTGGCGACGGCGCCGTCGAGCGGGCCGATGGTGAGTGCGGCGGCCCCGGCCAGGACGGTGCCCAGCAGCGCCCACGCTGCGCTGCGCACCCATGGCCCCACCACCGAGGTGTAGAAGAGTCGCTGATAGATCGTCTGCTCGAACTCGTCGACCGCGGCGAGCCGCACCTCATCGTCGGCCGCCAGCGCGCGCAACTCACGCGCCAGTGCGGCGCTGCGCGTCAACGACGCATTTTCACGTTCTCGGTAGCGGACAAAGGCGACCACTGCGATCGCTGCCGCGAGGAGTCCCAACCCCACACCCCACACAGTCATGCCCGCAACGCTACCGGCCTCCCGTCGTGGTCGGTGAAGCAGGTCACACACATACGTGCGTGGTGCGAGGTGCGCCGACGCCGCCGCTGGTAGGTTTGCCCCCGACAGCGGCTCGCCAGGTGCCGCACACGAAGGTCGGGCACGAGGGGTGAACTAGGGGTCTGATGACACGCGCGCGAATGGCCACGGTTGTCGTTCTCGGGCTCGTCGTCGCTCTGTTGGCCGCCGCGTCGGCGTCGATGGTGCGGACCGGACCCGCGGTTCGGCTGACCGGGCTGGCATCAGGGGTGTCGGTTCTCGACGGCGACGCACCGCCGGCCGTCTTGCTCAGTCGCGCACTGTTCGGTTCGTCGCCGAGCGCCGTGGTCGTGGGTTCCGACGCCGACGAGAGCGACTGGCAGCGGGCAGGCGATGCGGCGATCGGCGCACACGTTCCGATCTTCGGCATCACCCCGGAGAGCGGCGACGCCGTCGCGTCCGAGCTGGGACGCCTGGGTGTCGGGTCGATCCACACCGTCGGTACTGTCCCCGAAACCATCAGCGCGGTGGCACCCAACCGCGATCTCGACTCGCTGAGCGGCAACAACCCTGCTGCCGGGCCCGCTCCGCTCGTGTTCGTCACGAGGCCGGTGGCGCGCGACGCCGTCCTGACGGCACGCGCGGGACACGGTCAGGTCGTCGAACTGCCTGCCGCCGATCCGCGGTCGAGCGGGGCGGCGGTCGCTGCAGTGAAGGCCGCAGGGTCGGCACCCATCCTGGCTGTGGGGCGCGGTTTCGGCGATGACGACGTCTTCGGGCAGCGCGTCGCCGCGGCGCGCACCGTGCCCGAACTGCCCGGCGGCGGTCAGATCATCTTCCCGTCCCGCCGCATGGTCGCGCTGTACGGATCGCCCGATGCGCCGGCACTCGGACCGCTGGGTCGGCAGAACATTCCCGCGTCGATCGCTCGCGCCAAACGTCTCGCCGCCGATTACCAGCGGGTGAGTCGCGTGCCGGTGATCCCGGCGTTCGAGATCATCGTGACTGTCGCGTCGGCCGCTCCCGGCGACGGTGGCGCCTACACCAACATGATCGACCCCGCGGTGATCCGGCCCTGGGTCGACGCCGCACGCGCCGCCGGTGTGTACGTGACGCTGGATCTGCAGCCGGGTCGGATGGATTTCCTGACCCAGGCGAAGCGGTATGCGGGTCTGCTGCGGCAGCCTCATGTGGGCCTCGCCCTCGATCCCGAATGGCGGTTGAAGCCGAACCAGGTGCACCTCACCCAGATCGGCTCCGTCGCGGCGGCCGAGGTGAATCGGACGTCGGCGTGGCTGGCCTCGCTGGTCCGGGACAACAACCTGCCGCAGAAGCTGTTGGTGCTGCACCAATTCGATTCCGACATGCTCGCCAACCGTCGGCAGATTGCCACCAACCATCCGGAACTGCAGGTGCTGATCCATGCGGACGGGCATGGAGTTCCGCCCGTCAAGATGGACACGTGGCGTCGACTGATCACCGATCTCCCTGCGGGAGTGTGGATGGGCTGGAAGAATTTCTACACAGAGGACAAACCCACGTTCACGCCTGCGCAGACCATGGCGGTTCGCCCGGCACCGTGGTTCGTCTCCTACCAGTGATCGCCAGTCGGCCGCCCGGGCCGTGTTGAGGAGACATCGTGACGACAACCGCAGCAGTCGATCTGTCCGCCTGCCCGACGCCGCAGGAGCGGCCCGATTCGTTGGAGATCCTGGCGGCACAGGCAACCTCCCGGGTTCAGGAACTGATCCCCGTCCGCCATGCCCGGATGGCTGCGACACCGTTCACGTTCTATCGTGGCGCGGCGGCGGTGATGGCGTCGGACCTGTCGCGCACACCGAGTTCGGGTGTGATGACGCAACTCTGCGGCGACGCCCACCTCAGCAACCTGGGTCTGTTCTACACACCTGAGCGTCGAATGACCTTCGACCTCAACGACTTCGACGAGACCTTCACCGGTCCCTTCGAATGGGACGTCAAGCGTCTGGCCGCCAGCTTTGTGGTCGCCGGGCGCAACAATGGCTTTGACGACAAGGCCAATCGCCGATTCGCTCGCTCGGTGGCCAAGGCCTATCGCAAGTCGATCGAACACTCCGTCAAGAAGTCGACGCTCGACTGCTGGTATGCGCGAATGGATGTCGAGGAAATCCAGGCGGTGATCGGCAACCGCCTCGACACCTCCATCAACGAGCGCACCCAGAAGGCCCTGAAGAAGGCGAAGCACCGCAACAGCGAGCAGGCGGTCGCCAAGCTGTGCGTCATCGACGCCGAGGGCAAGGCGCACATTCGCAGTGAGCCACCGCTGCTGGTGCCGGTCCACGAACTGTTCCCGGACAACCTCGCCGACTTCGTCTCCGATGCCATCAAGGTTCGGTTCAACAACTATCGAGATGCCCTGCCGGGTCATGTCCGCGCATTGTTCGACCAGTTCACCATGGTGGATGCGGCGCGCAAGGTGGTCGGTGTCGGCAGCGTGGGCACTCGGGCGTGGATCGCGCTGATGATCGGCCAGAACCTCGAGGACCCGTTGTTCCTGCAGATGAAGGAGGCGCAGCGGTCCGTTCTCGCCGATTACGTTCCGGCCTCCGGCTTCGACAACGAAGGTCAGCGCGTGGTGGAAGGTCAGCGGCTCCTGCAGGCGTCGAGCGACATCTTCCTCGGGTGGAGCAGCGGCGCCGACGAGAACGGTGAGCGACGCGACTTCTATCTCCGGCAACTGCGTGACGGCAAGGGATCGGTGGTCGTCGAGGCGCTCGAACCCGAGGCGATGAAACTCTATGCACAGCTGTGCGGCCGCACCCTTGCGCAAGCCCACGCGCGTACCGCGAGCCGTCCCGAGATCGCGAAGTATCTGGCCGGCGATCCCAATTTCGGCGACGCGATCGCCGACTTCTCGGTCGCCTACGCCGACCTCAACGACGGCGATCATGCTGCGATGCTGCGGGGAATCGAGGCGGGAACGATCGAGGTGCGCGACCTCGAAGCGGTACCCGCGCCGACGCTCAGTCGTTGACGCGATGCGACGATCACACCGACGTGCAACAGGGATCGAGGGTCGAGATGAGCGATGACGTGCTGGCCGAACGTGTTCGGGATCTGATGGGCAGGGCCAAGGAGGATCTGGCCGCGATGGTCGGATTCCAGTCGGTGTACAACGTCGAGCAGGCGCCGCCCGAGGAATGCCAGAAGATGGTCGACTGGCTCGAGGAGACCTTCGTCGAGGCCGGATTTGCCGACGTGGCCGCCCACGAAACAGCGGACGGCAGCAAGGCCGTCACCGGTCATCTCGACGGACCGGACGACGCCCCGACCGTGCTGCTGTACTTCCATCACGACGTCCAGCCGCCACTCGGGGCCGACGAGTGGGACTCCCCGGTGTGGGACCTGACCGAGCGCAACGGTCGGTGGTATGGGCGTGGTGCCGCGGATTGCAAGGGCAACATCGCGGTTCACCTGACCGCCCTGCGGGCGTTGGGCAACGACGTCCCGGTGAACATCAAGATCATCGGCGAAGGTTCGGAGGAACAGGGGACGGGCGGTATCGAGGATTTTGTCCCGAAGAATCCGGAGCTGTTGCGCGCGGACACGATCCTCGTGGTCGATTCCGGAAACTTCGCGGTCGGCAAACCCAGTCTCACCACGACGCTCCGTGGCATCGCGAACGTGACCGTCACCGTCGAAACACTCGGTTCGGCAATGCATTCCGGTGTCTTCGGGGGTGCTGCACCGGATGCGCTGGCGGCGTTGATCGCGATGCTTGCCACGCTGCGTGACGCGGATGGCAATACGACGGTCAACGGACTGGACAACACGCAGGTGTGGGATGGTGTTCAGTACCCGGGCGATCAGTTCCGCTCCGATGCAACGGTTCTCGACGGCGTGAGTCTGGTCGGCTCGGGCACCGTGTCGGAAATGATCTGGGCCCGACCGGCATTGACCGTGCTGGGTATCGACTGCCCGTCGGTGGCGGGGTCGTCGGCCGCCGTGCAGGGCCGAGCGCGGGCCAGGCTCAACCTTCGGGTGCCACCGGGGATGGACGCGCAGGTGGCGCAGGATGCGCTGGTCGATCATCTGACCTCGGTGACGCCATGGAACGCTCGTCTGTCGATCGAACGCGACGCCATCGGATCACCCTTCGTGGGTTCGACGGGCGGCGTCGGCTTCGACACCCTCGTCGACTCCATGCGCACCGCGTACGGCACCGATGTCTTGGTGCAGGGGCAGGGCGGAGCCATCCCGTTGTGCAACGTCCTCCAACAGACCTACCCCGACGCGGAGATCATGCTGATGGGGGTGGAAGAACCGCAGTGCCTCATCCACGCGCCCAACGAGAGTGTCGATCCGTCCGAGATCGAGCACATGGCGTTGGTCGAGGCGCTGTTCCTCCGGGACTACGCGAAGCGGTTCAGAGACCGCTGAAGCGCTGCAGCAGCGCATCTTTCAGCTGTGGTCGGCTTGCGGCCACCAGAATGAAAGCTGTCTCGCGGAAGATCCGCTCGGCGTCGCTGCCCCCGATCAGCGCCTTACCGCCCTCGGCGGCGACGAGCGCGGCCGCCGCGTCGAGCGCGAGTTGCGCGG
>NZ_JBEXMX010000074.1:0-27956 GCF_040610755.1 Gordonia sp. NPDC003585
TCGGAGTTCGCGAGCTGCGCCGCCTGGCCAAGGTCACCGGCCTGGATCAGGGCCGCGTTGCCCTTCTTGCCGAACTCGCCGGTTACCTGCGCCTCATCGACGCCGGATTCCCGGAACCACCGCCGGCGGGCGACACCGGGGAACAAGCCTTTGCGCCCACCGCGTCCGCCGACAGCTGGCTGCACCAGCCACGCGAAAGGCAGTGGGCCGCACTGCTCGACGCGTGGTTGCACATGCCCCGCAACGCATGGCGGGTCGGCGAGCCAGGTATCGACGGGACCACCCTGGCGGCGCTCGGCGGCGAACTCCACGACGCCTACGCCCCCATTCACCGACGACTCGTCCTGTCCACCCTCGCCGATGCCCGCCCGGCGGTCACTGTCTCACCGGAGGCGACCACCGCGGCGCTACAGTGGCGCCGACCGCGTCAGATGCGCCGCTTTCT
Source organism: Gordonia sp. NPDC003585 (assembly GCF_040610755.1). Taxonomy (NCBI): domain Bacteria; kingdom Bacillati; phylum Actinomycetota; class Actinomycetes; order Mycobacteriales; family Gordoniaceae; genus Gordonia; species Gordonia sp. NPDC003585. The sequence continues at coordinate 446 of NZ_JBEXMX010000074.1, forward strand.
GCTGTCGACGGTCCGCGAAACCCTGGATGAGGCAAGACAACTCGGTGTCGTCGCACACGGGGCGCTCACCGCGGTCGGCCGGGCGGCCATCGCCGACGGCGATCCCACTGACATCGAGGCCGCCACCCACAAGGCCATGCACGCGGCCCTCCCCGAACCCGTGGACCACTTCCTGACCCAAGCCGACCTCACGTTGACCGTACCCGGACCGATGACACCCGAACTCGCCGAACAGGTGGAACTCGTCGCCGATCTCGAATCCGGCGGCGCCGCTTCGGTTTACCGCGTCTCCGAGGAGAGCGTACGACGCGCCCTGGATGCCGGGCGCAGCAGCAGCGAACTGGTCGCCATGTTCACCACCCATTCCCGCACACCGGTCCCCCAGTCGCTGACCTACCTGATCGAAGACGTCGGCCGCAAGCATGGCCAACTGCGGGTCGGGATCGCATCCTCGTTCATCCGATGCGAGGACGCCACCACGATGGCGGCCGTACTTCGTTCTCCGGCAGCCGAACCCCTCGCCCTGCGCGCCCTGGCGCCGACCGTCGCCGTATCACCGTCGGAGCTCCGTGCCGTGCTCGACCAACTGCGTGCAGCCGGATTCGCGCCGGCCGGCGAGGATTCGTCGGGCACCATCGTCGACCTGCGGCAGCACGGCAGCCGGGTGAACGTTGCGCGCCAGAACCGGCACCTGCCACCCAGACGCACCCCACCGTCGGCCGAGCAGATCCGAAATGTGGTCAACCGCATGCGATCTCACGACCGCGCTGATGCCGCCACGCCGGCCGGCACCTCGCGCGCCCCGGTTCGGGCGGTCGGCGGCGGCGAGAGCTCGACGGCCCTGATCCAATTGGCGCTACGGGCCAACCGGCGCCTGCGTGTCGGGTACGTCGACGCCCAGGGATCGGCCAGCCGCCACGTGGTGAGCCCACGCACCCTGGGCGCGGGACAGCTCGTCGCACTCGAAGATGGCACCGACGACGAACAACGCTTCTCGCTGCACCGGATCACCAGCATCGAACTGCTGGACAACTGAGCTCGAGAAACTCGCTCGACCGCCGTCCACCGCGCGCGTACGGTGGTCGAGCCACACCCGTGGCGAATACCTCACGACCACAGGAAGAATCATGAACACCCAGTTCCCGGTACCCCTTTCCGGCGCGTCCGCCTCCACCCTGCTGTGGGCCGACGAGACGTCGATCGAGTACCAGGCGCTCAACCAGCTCCGCCGGGTGTCTGCTCTGCCGTGGGTACACGGGGTCCGGGTGATGCCCGACGTCCATGTCGGCAAGGGCGCCACCGTCGGCTCGGTCATCGCCATGCGCGATGCCGTGTGCCCGGCTGCGGTCGGCGTCGACATCGGATGCGGGATGGCAGCCGTCCGAACCGATCTCACCGCGTCGGACCTGCCCGACGACCTCTCCGGACTGCGCGGCGCCATCGAGGCGAAGGTGCCGGTGGGCTTCACGTCGCACAAGGAGCCGGTCAACATCCGGCGACTGCAGGTCGGCGGCGGCTGGGACGGATTCTGGTCCCGGTTCGCTGATCTGCATCGCGGTGTGCGGCAACTCGATACCCGCGCCGGCAAGCAGATGGGCACCCTCGGTGGCGGCAACCACTTCATCGAGATCTGCCTCGACGAGCCCGCCGACGGTGCCGAATCCCATGTGTGGATCATGCTGCACTCGGGGTCGCGCAACATCGGCAAGGAACTCGCCGAGCGGCACATGTCCATCGCGGCGAAGCTGCCCCACAACGCGGACCCGTCCGATCGTGATCTTGCCGTATTCGTCTCCGGGACAGCGGAGATGGATGCCTACCGACACGACCTCGACTGGGCGCAGGAATACGCTGCGCGCAACCGCCGGGTCATGCTGGCGCTTGTGTGCAGTGCGGTCCGGGAGAGCTTCGCGCAGCGGCGCGTCGTGTTCGACGAGCCGATCAGCTGCCACCACAACTACGTGGCCACCGAGCACATCGACGGCCTTGAGTTGCTCGTCACCCGCAAGGGCGCCATCCGCGCCGTGGCAGGCGAGCTGGGGTTGATCCCCGGGTCGATGGGTACCGGTTCGTACGTGGTGCGCGGCCTCGGGTCGGTCGACTCGTTCTACTCCGCGTCGCACGGCGCGGGGCGGACGATGAGCCGGAGCAAGGCACGCAAGATGTTCACCGCCGAGGACTTGGTGGCCCAGACCCAAGGTGTCGAGTCGCGGAAGGACGCGGGTGTGGTCGACGAGATCCCGGCCGCGTACAAGGACATCGATTCGGTGATCGCCGCGCAGACCGATCTCGTGGAGGTCGTCGCCCGCCTGCGCCAGGTGGTGTGTGTCAAGGGTTGAGATGGTTGCCCGGGGTCGGAGGCACCTCCGATCCCGGGTGGCCTTCGGCGTGGACGTAAACTGGTCGGGTGCAACGTTTCCGAGGAATCCGATGACCGACGCGGACTCGCCGTGGGAATTGCCCGGCAACCTCGACCCCACTGCGCGCAAGATCGTGACCGCCGCGCGAATCCGATTCTCCGAGAGCGGATTCGCCGACACCACAATGGAAGACATCGCGCACGCAGCCGGGGTGGGGGTCGCCACGGTCTACCGGCGATTCGGCCACCGCAAGCGCATCGTCCGCTACGCGATCATCGACGAGGCGATCCGGCTCGGAAATCTCCTGTCGGCTGCGGGTGCATCGGCGTCGGGCCCCGAGGAACTTGTCGTCGAGACTTTCACCGCCTTCGTCCACGAAGCCTCACAACCCAAACTCCTCACCCGAAATCTGCGCGAGTCCGGCGAGGCCGCCGAATTGTCGGCGTTCCTGAACGACGCGACGATCATCAGCCTCGGCCGCTCGACAATCGCCACCAGCCTCCGGCCGTGGCAAGAGGCGGGCCGACTGCCCGCCGACCTCGACCTCGTCATCGTCGGCGAGATGATCTCCCGCCTGATGAACTCCCTCATCGAAGCGCCCGACGACAGCGCCATCCCCATCGCCGACCCCGCCGCAGCACGGCGCTTCGCGCAGACCTACCTGGTCCCGCTGCTCCAAGCGACCGGTCGCTGACTCGAAGAGTTCGGTGACCACAGCGCTGAACTGGGCAAATACGTTAGTGCCGTGCCCGCAGAATCTAGGGGAAGAAGTTCTTCCCCGGGGTTTGTAGTCGTCCGCGAGAAATTTCTGGGGGAAGACACCAGGGGTAGGGGACGAGTTTTCTTCCCCTAGTTTCTTGTGCGGCGGATAGCGCCTTCTGTGCTCGACGTGCGAGCAGATCTCAGCAGACCGTCGGGCGAGAAGGGTTTGCGCGGGCGCCCAAGATCGTGGTCGCGACGGCAGCTTCTCCCACCCCCGGGGCGCGTCGTCGGCGTGTCGCGCTTTCAGAAACCGCGTGTCTGGTCAGAAACCCGAGGCGCACCAGCGGTTTCTGGCCGCACCGGCGGTTTCTGGCAACAAGTGCGGTTTCTGTAGCGAGGCCGCACTCTTCCCACCTCCACGATCGCCACCACGAGGTTGAGTGTGCTCCACGTCTCATTTTGATAGACTAGCGCCGCCTTATCTATCAGACAGGATTCGGGGGCGCGACGATGCGAGTGGACACCAGACATTCCGGATCGAGCGACGACGTCGGATCGGCGGAACCATCGGCCCAGCCGTTGGGGCCGGATTCGGCCAGCTGGCAGTACGGCAACGACTGGCGTGGCCTGTTCGGCGCCCTGGACGCCGGGAGCGCAGCGAGCGGGTCCGAATGAAACGGTCGACCATCTGGTTGGAGGTGGCCCACCCCGTGGTCGGGGCGGGTGTGGGCCAACACTCCAGATTCGACACCGACCGGTGGGGCACCCTGACCCGGCGGTTCAAGACGATGTTCGCCATCTACGGCGGGCACGGCGACGAGGGTGCCCGCGTCGCTTCCGAACATCTACGCGCGATCCACAGCCAGGTGAAAGATGTTGACAATCAAGGACGTTCGTATCACGCCCTGAACGCCGACGCATTCCTCTGGGTGGCCGCGACCGGCTACTCGACGCAGGCCGACATCCGTCGGGCGTTCGGCGGGCGGGTCGACGACGAACTCGAGGACGCCCTCTACGAGGACTGGAAACGCACCGCACGAGTCCTCGGCGAGTCCGAACGCGTCATTCCGCCCACCCGCGTCGAATTCTGGGCGTATTACTGGCATGTGGTCGACGACGTCCTGGAACGCAATCTGTGCACCGATCGGTATCCGTTCCGGCGTATCACCCCGACCCCGAAGCTGCCGGACTTCTTCACCACACGAGAGGCGGCCAAGCCATGACCGCGGCGCCCGAGTTCATCGATCCGCCCGACGTCGTCGACACCTACCAGCACGACCTCGTGGCCGCGATCCCGCGCGCCCGGCGTCGTCGCCCGATTCGGCAACCCGCCGACCTCGTCACCGGCCTCGGACCGACCATCGCCGGCGCGAACGTGATCATGCAGCTGGCCAACCCGAAGGTCGGATACGGCGTCAACGAGAGCCGCGTCGACTCCGGCAACGCCATCAAACGACCCATCAAACGCGGCCGCACCACCGGCACCTTCCTGGCGGTGGCGCTCCTCGGCAACGCCGACGATCAGGCGTATGTCCACCGAGAGGTCGGCCGAATCCACCAGCAGGTGTACTCGACCGCGCAGAGCCCGGTCCGCTACAGCGCGAGCGACGCGCGACTGCAGCTCTGGGTCGCCGTCTGCCTGCTGAAGTACTTCATCGACCAGTACGAACTCCTCTACGGTCCGCTGTCGGCGCGGGAGAAGGAGCTGGTGGTGCGCATGGGTCACCCATTGGGGACCGCGCTCAACGTGCCGGTGTCGAAGTGGCCGCACAGCTACGACGCGCTGATCCGCTACTGGAACGACGAGGTGACACGCCTACGCATCGATCCACCGGTCCGCGAGGAGTTGCAGAGCTTGTCGGACCTGTCGTTCCTCGAGTATCGCGTCGGGCGACTCGGGACGCTGGCGCACGTGACGCTGGGTTCCTTCCTGACCTATGTGATCAGCGGCGGACTGCCCGAGGAGGTCCGCGACCTCATGGGGTGGGAATGGACCGAGCGTGACGCACGTCGTTACCGGGCCACGCTCGCCGGATTCCGCCTCGTCGACCCGATCCTCGGACCCGTCGTCAAGGGCATGCTGCATCTGAACCTGCTCGACCTGCGCGTCCGACGTCGGCTGGGTCTGCGCGTTTTCTGATTCACTCGTTTCCGCGGGCGGTGAACGGGGTGGCCCGGATTTGCACTGACCTGGACAATGGATCGGGTGACCGATGGACCCCTGATCGTGCAATCCGACAAGACGCTGCTGCTCGAGGTCGACCACCCCGACGCCCCCGCGGCCCGTGCGGCGATCGCACCCTTCGCCGAGTTGGAACGCGCGCCCGAACACGTACACACCTATCGGGTGACCCCGCTGGCCCTGTGGAATGCGCGGGCAGCCGGCCACGACGCCGAGCAGGTGGTCGACGCCCTCGTCACGTACTCGCGCTATGCCGTGCCGCAGCCGCTGCTGATGGACGTCGTCGACACCATGGGCCGGTTCGGCCGGCTGCAGCTGGTCAAGCACCCCAGCCAGGGCCTGACGCTGGTCAGCCTCGACCGCGCCGTCCTCGAGGAGGTGCTGCGCAACAAGAAGGTCGCCCCGATGCTCGGCGCGCGCATCGACGACGACACCGTCGTCGTGCATCCGTCAGAGCGTGGCCGCCTCAAGCAGATCCTGCTCAAGGTCGGATGGCCGGCCGAGGACCTGGCCGGCTACGTCGACGGTGAGGCCCACCCCATCGCACTCGATGAGGGCAACTGGCACCTGCGCGACTATCAGGAGATGGCCGCGGACTCCTTTTGGGCCGGCGGCTCCGGCGTGGTGGTCCTGCCCTGCGGCGCGGGCAAGACGATGGTGGGCGCCGCCGCGATGGCCAAGGCGGGTGCCACCACGCTGATCCTGGTCACCAACACGGTCGCCGGACGTCAGTGGAAGCGTGAGCTCATCGCCCGCACCACGCTCACCGAGGAGGAGATCGGCGAGTACTCCGGCGAACGCAAGGAGATCCGGCCGGTCACCATCGCGACCTATCAGGTGATGACCCGAAAGTCGAAGGGGGAGTACCGAAATCTCGATCTGTTCGACTCCCGCGACTGGGGTCTCATCATCTACGACGAGGTACACCTCCTGCCTGCCCCGGTGTTCCGGATGACCGCCGACCTGCAATCCCGACGACGCCTCGGACTCACCGCCACCCTCGTGCGCGAAGACGGCCGCGAGGGCGACGTGTTCAGCCTCATCGGCCCCAAGCGCTACGACGCCCCGTGGAAGGACATCGAAGCGCAGGGCTGGATCGCGCCCGCCGAGTGCATCGAGGTCCGGGTGACCCTCACCGACAACGAACGTCTCCAGTACGCCGTCGCCGAGCCGGAGGAGAAGTACAAACTCTGCTCCACCGCCCACACCAAGGTCAACGTCGTGAAGTCGATCCTGGCCCGGCACAACGGTTCCCAGACGCTGGTCATCGGCGCCTACATCGACCAGCTCGAGGAACTCGGCCGCGAACTCGACGCCCCGGTGATCCAGGGCTCCACCAAGAACAAGGATCGCGAGGTGCTGTTCGACCAATTCCGGTCCGGCGAACTGCAGACCCTCGTCGTGTCCAAGGTGGCGAACTTCTCCATCGACCTCCCCGAGGCGTCGGTGGCGGTGCAGGTGTCGGGCACCTTCGGTTCACGGCAGGAGGAGGCACAGCGGCTCGGACGCCTGCTGCGTCCCAAATCCGATGGCGGACAAGCACACTTCTACTCGGTGGTGTCCCGCGACACCCTCGATGCCGACTACGCCGCCCACCGTCAGCGCTTCCTCGCCGAGCAGGGGTACGCCTACCGGATCACCGACGCCGACGACCTCTTGGGACCCGCCATCGGTGACGAGGCGTCGAACTAGGACGCTGGCCGGCGGGGATCACACCTCGGCGAGACAGTAACCGATCGATTGTGGCCGGGAGAAGGTCCACCGCGACTCTGCCGGTTCGCACGAGATCGATGCATCCGAACGCCGGGTCACCCTGGCCAATGTCGTGTTCGCGCCCGCCGGGCCGGAGCAGGAGACCTCCTGATAGTCCGCGAGCGAGCCGCCGTTCGTCGGCACCTGGTAGCACAGTGACTGAATGAAATTCGGTGTGAGGCAGAGCTTCTGATTCGACGACGGGAAAGTGATGATCGCGCTCTTGTCACTCGAACACGACGCACTCGACGCGATGACCTCGCCGGCGTAGAAGTTCAGGCCGGCCGAATCGCAATCGACCTTCGACGCGAGCACGGTGCCCGCCGACCCCGGCTGGGTGGCGATGGCGAGGCATTCGCCGGGCGTGATCTCGGACGGACCGGTGATCGGCTGTGGTGAGGAATCGGTCGTTCGGGTCGCCGGGTTTCCGTCGGGCACAACGGTGGTGCCGTCGCGCACCGTCGTGGCAGCAGTGCGGTCGGATGTCGTGTCGGCCTTGTCTGCGGCGTCGGAGATCGATTTGCCGACGTAGATGACGCCGGCGACGATCGCGATCAACAACACCACCGCGGCCACACTCAGGCCGATGAGGACGCCCGAGCCGCGTTCGGGTTGGGCCGGTATCGGCGCACTGAACGGCCCGCTCGGCGGCTGGGCCGCCATCGGCCCACTCGGCGGCGGCCCGCCCATCGGGTACGGATAGCCGGGGGTCGGCGGGGGTTGACCGGGCGGGGGACCACCTGGCCGTTGACCACCCATCGGCGCCTGCTGAGGTGGCGGCGGCGGGGGTTTGCGCAACGCCGGCGCCGGACGGTGCGGCGGGGGCGGAGGCAGCGTGCTGCTCGCCGCGGGCGAGGCCAGCGCCTTCTCGAGGGCCGACGCGAAAGCCCGACACGACTCGAACCGATCGGACGGCGACTTCGCGAGCGCGCGGTCGAGGACGTCGTCGACGGCGGGCGAGATCTCCGGGCGGGCGCTGCTCGCGTGCGGCGCCGAGCTGTTCAGGTGATGGGCGATGATCGACGCCGAGTTCGCACCCTGGAAGGGCGGACGCCCGGTGAGGAATTCGAACACGGTGGCCGCCAGCGAATACTGGTCGGACCGGCCGTCCACCGGGTCGCCGAGAAGCTGTTCGGGGGCGGCGTAGGCGACGGTGCCCAGGAACATGTTGGTCGAGGTGAGATTGCTGACGTCCTGCTGCGACTTCGCGATGCCGAAGTCGGCAAGCAGCACTCGAGGCTCGGGCCCCTCCGCGTCCTGCAGCAGGATGTTGGCAGGCTTGACGTCGCGGTGCAGCAGACCGGTGGCGTGGGCGCGGTCGAGGGCCGCCGCAACCGAACTCACCACCGCGATCACCGTCGACACCGGCAGCCCGCGCTGATGGCGGCGAAGCAACTTGAGGCCGTCGATCCCGTCGATGAACTCCATGGCGATCCACAGGTGACCGTCGTACTCGCCGGAGTTGAAGATCGTGACGATCGCCGGATGCACGACGCTCGACGCGAGTTCGGCCTCCCGCACAAACCGCTGCCGATACATAGGATCGCGGCTCAGCTCGCCGGGCAGCACCTTGAGCGCTTCGTTGCGGGGCAGGTGGGGATGGCGCGCCAGATAGATCTCGCCCATACCGCCGCGACCGATGAGCTTGATGATGGTGTAGCCGGCAAATTGTTCGCCCGGACTGCGCGGCATCCACTCTCCTCATCCGATCGACTCGCGAGATGTCCCAGTCTGTCATCCGAGGCCCGGAGGCCGCGATAGCGCGGGGATCCTCGAATGACAAGTATGACAGCCTGGGTCCATGGCAACCGTTGAACGCCTGCGACCCTTCGCCACCACCATCTTCGCCGAGATGTCGGCGCTGGCGGTCACCCACGACGCGGTCAATCTGGGTCAGGGCTTCCCCGACACCGACGGTCCGGCGTCGATGCTGGACGCCGCGAAAGCAGCCATCACCGGCGGCCGCAATCAGTACCCGCCGGGGATCGGAGTGCCCGAACTGCGCGCCGCGGTGTCGGCGCATCAGCGCTCCCACTACGGCCTCGACTACGACCCCGACGCCGAGGTTCTGGTGACGGTCGGGGCCACCGAGGCGATCGCGGGAGCCGTCGTCGGGCTCGTGGAACCCGGCCGTGAGGTCGTGATGATCGAGCCGTATTACGACGCCTACGCCGCGACCGTCGCCATGGCCGGCGGTGTTCGACGCACGGTGCCGCTGGTGGCCGACGGAGCCGGTTTTGTCCTCGACCGCGACCGTCTCGCCCACGCGTTCGGCCCGCAGACCGCGATGATCATCGTCAACTCACCGCACAACCCGACCGGGACCGTGCTGCACGACGACGACCTCGCCGAGATCGCCCGCCTCTGCATCGAGCACGACGTCATCGCGGTCACCGACGAGGTGTACGAGCATCTGCTCTTCGACGGTCGCACGCACACACCCCTCGCGACGCTGCCCGGGATGCGCGAGCGCACCCTGCGGATCTCCAGCGCGGCCAAGACATTCAACTGCACCGGATGGAAGGTCGGCTGGATCAGTGGCCCGCGCGAACTCGTGGCCGCCGCCCGGACCGCCAAGCAGTACATGTCCTACGTCGGTTCGGGACCGTTTCAGCCGGCGGTGGCCCATGCACTGGATCATGAGATGGACTGGGTGGCATCGTCGGCCGCTTCGTTGGCGAAGCAGCGCGATCTGCTGTCGGCGGCGTTGAGCGATGCCGGGTTCGGCGTCCACCGCAGCGAGGCAACGTACTTCGTCTGCGCCGACCCTCGACCACTCGGCTACTCCGACGGCGTCGAGCTGTGCCGCTCGCTCCCCGGACTGGTCGGAGTGGCCGCCGTGCCGGTCAGCGTCTTCGCCGACGACCGCGCACCCTGGCAGCACATGGTGCGCTTCGCGTTTGCCAAACGGGCCGACGTCATCGCGGAAGCGGCGGAGCGGTTGCGGAGGTTGTGAGCGCTCACCGCAGCGCCGGCATCACCTGCTGCTCGAACAACTCGACGTCGCCGCGGTCATAAGCGACGTTCGGGAAGTAGCAGATCGCATACGACATACCCTGTGCGGCAAGCGCGGTGAGGTTCTCGACCACCTGCTCCGGCGTCCCGACCCCCGGCATGCCACGGAAGGCGCCCATGGTGGCGGCAGCCATGTCGTCGCCGACGGTCTTGGCGTAGGTCGCCTGCAGGTCGTCGAGCTTGCGGTCGACCTCCGCCGCCGACTCGGCGAGGATCACGTTGTAGTTGGCCGAGCGGGTGATCGCGTCGAAGTCGCGGCCGATATCGGCACAATGCTGTTGCAGCACTTGCGATTTGTGCGCGAACCCATCGGGGGTGCCGTCGAAGTTGGTGTAGTCGGCGTGCTGAGCGGCGATCCGTAGCGTCTTGCGTTCGCCACCTCCGGCGATCCAGAGCGGGATGGAGCCGTTGGTCGGACGGGGCGCGCAGATCGCGTCGTCGACGGTGTAGTGCTTGCCCGCGAAGGTGGCCCGACCGTCCGCCCACGCCCGCCGCATGATCTGCACACCCTCGTCGAGCCGCCCGAGACGCTCACCCGCCGAAGGGAATCCGTATCCGTAGGCGCGCCACTCGTGCTCGTACCAGCCGCCGCCGATACCCATCTGGACACGGCCGCCGGAAATCAGATCGGCGGTCGCGGCGACCTTGGCGAGGTACATCGGATTGCGGTAGCTCATCGCGGTGCACATCTGCCCGATGTCGACACGGCTCGTCGTCGCCGCGAGTGCCGAGACCAGCGTCCACGCCTCGTGGGTCGCCTCGTCGGTCGGCAGCGGAACCGTGTGGAAGTGGTCGTAGACCCATACCGAGTCCCAGTCGTTCTTCTCGGCCGCGCCGGCGACCGACGACATCGTCTGCCATTGCGCGGACGGCTCGATGCCGACCAGATCCAGACGCCAACCCTGCGGAATGAACATGCCGAAACGCATGGGTTCCAACCTACGCCACCCGGAACGGACCGAACTTACAATCAGTCTGGACTGTTTGTAGGTTTCTCGCTAGCATCACCACCGTGAGCGAGGAACCTGAACCACGACCACGGCGCAGCCAGGCGCAACGCAGCGCCGCGACGCGCACCTTGGTGCTCGACGCGACGATCCAGTCGCTGGTCGACGTTGGCTACGCGCGCACCACCACGCAGGAGGTCAACCGGCGTGCGGGGATCTCGCGCGGCGCGCTCCTGCACCACTTCCCCACCCGCGAATCGCTCGTCGTCGCGGCCGTTGCACATCTCGTCGACCGTCGGATGACCGAACTCCTCTCCCGACCGCGGACCGGCGACGAGGACATCGAGATCCTTCTCGAGGCGTTCAGCGGACCACTCTTCGACGCGGCGCTCGAACTGTGGGTGGCCGCCCGCACCGAGCCGGTCCTGCGGGCCGCGATGGTCCCGCTGGAACAGAAGGTCTCCGACGCCATCGCCACCGGCACGCTCGAACTCTTCGGCGATCTCTACACACCCGAACAGATCGCACTCAGCGCGGAGTTGGCCCGTGGCATCGCGGTGTCCTCGATCCTGCGCAGCCCGGCCGCCAACCGCGACTTCATTGCCCGACTACTGCCCGTCTGGAAGGACCTCCTCAACCCATGAACGCCGTCAGTCGTCTCCCCGTGTGCGTCGACGTGCTGGTCGTCGGCGTCGGGTTCGGCGGTCTTGCCGCCCTGCACAGTCTTCGACGCGACCATCCGGACCTATCCGTCCTCGCCATCGAACGCGCCGCGACCGCCGGCGGGGTGTGGCGGGAGAACAGCTATCCCGGTGCCGCATGCGATGTTCCGACGTCGCTGTACTCGCTGTCCTTTGCCCCCAACCCCGACTGGTCGCACACCTACGGTCGTCAGCACGAGATCTATCGCTACCTGCGCGACGTCGCAGACGGATTCGCTGACGAGATCCGATACAACTGCGCGCTTCTCGATGCGACGTGGAACGACACGGCCCAGGAGTGGGCCGTCCGGACCGAACACGGCCCGATCCGATGCCGCTTCCTGGTGGCTGCGCCGGGCGCGCTGTCGGAGCCGGGCATACCGAGTGTCCCGGGTTCAGACATCTTCGGTGGCAACACCTTTCACAGCGCGCACTGGGACCATCGCCATCGCCTGGACGGTCGGCGGGTGGCGATCGTCGGCAGCGGCGCGTCGGCCATCCAGATCGTCCCGGAGATCGTCGACAAGGTGGAACACCTGACCGTTCTCCAACGCACACCCGCCTGGGTGGTGCCGCGGCTCGACCGATCCATCGGCCTGCTCGAACGCGGGCTCTACCGGCGCATTCCCGCCGCTCACCGCCTGATGCGCAAGCTTGTCTGGGCCTACCGCGAGTTCTACGTCCTGCTGATGGCGCGCCGCCCGCAGCTGTTGCCGATCGCCACGGCAATCGCGAAAACCCAACTGCGCGTGCAGGTGCACGACCGCGACCTGCGACGACGACTCACGCCGTCTTACACCATCGGCTGCAAGCGGATGCTCCTCACCAACAAGTGGTTTCCCGCTTTGCAGCGGCCGAACGTCACCGTCACCGGCGCTCTCGCGGGCCTCACACCGGGCGGTGCGATCGACGACGCGGGCGTGGAACACAAGGTCGACACGGTGATCTTCGCGACCGGCTTCACCCCGACCACTCCCCCGATCGCGTCGGCCATTCGCGGACGCACCGGCGACACCCTCGCCGACACCTGGGCCGGGTCTCCCCGGGCATATCGCGGTGTGTCCGTTCACGGATTTCCCAATCTGTTCTTTCTGTACGGCCCCAACACCAACCTCGGCCATAGCTCGATCGTGCTCATGCTCGAACCCCAGGCCGACTACGTCAGCACCACGATCGGCACCCTGCGACGCATGAACAAGACGACCGTCGAGGTCACGCAGGCCGCACAGGACCACTACAACGCCCATCTCGATCTGGAACTCGATGGCACCGTGTGGAATTCGGGCGGATGCTCGAGCTGGTACCTCGACGACACCGGTCACAACTCGGTGATGTGGCCGAACTACACCAGCACCTACCGGCGGCTCATGGCCACTTTCGAACCCGCCGATCACATCCTGCGCAGCGAGTCGCGTCTGATGGCCGATCCCGTCGACGACGTGGAAGTCGTTCGGTGACAACCACTCCACGGCGTTTCGACGTGGTCGTCGTCGGCTCCGGTTTCGGCGGTTCGGTAGCGGCACTTCGCCTCACCGAGAAGGGCTATCGCGTCGGCGTGATCGAGTCCGGGCGGCGTTTTGCCGACGACGAACTACCGAAGACGAGTTGGCGGCTGCGCGACTATGTCTGGGCGCCGGCGCTCGGCTTGTTCGGTGTGCAGCGCATGCACCTGCTGCGGGACGTGCTGGTGATGGCCGGCGCGGGCGTCGGCGGCGGTTCGCTGAACTATGCCAACACGCTCTACCGTCCGTTGCCGGCGTTCTTCGACGACCCGCACTGGGGTGCCATCACCGACTGGGCCACCGAACTCGACCCCTACTACGACCAGGCGTCGCGCATGCTCGGCGTCACCACCAACCCGCACGTCACCCCGGCCGACGAGGTGATGCGCCGCGTCGCCGACGAGATGGGCGCGGGCGACACCTTTGTGCCGACGCCGGTGGGCGTGTTCTTCGGGACACCCGGCCAATCGGTCGCCGACCCGTTCTTCGGTGGCGCGGGCCCCGACCGCACCGGCTGCACCGAATGCGGCGCCTGCATGACCGGCTGCCGGGTCGGCGCCAAGAACACGCTGGTGAAGAACTATCTGCACCTCGCGGAGGCCGCGGGCGCCGAGATCATCGACATGACAACGGTTCACGCCATCACCCCCGAGGGCAGCGGCGGATACGTACTCGACGCCCATCGCAGCGGCCGACGCCGAACCCGCCACACTTTCACCGCCGACCACGTGGTTCTCGCGGCCGGTACGTACGGGACCAACAAGTTGCTGCTCGACATGCAGCGCGGGGGACGGCTACCCAGGCTGTCGTCGCGGCTCGGCCGAGTGGTCCGGACGAATTCCGAGGCCGTCCTCGCCGCCAGTGCGCGCAGCGTCGGCGACGTCGACTACAGCCACGGCGTCGCGATCACGTCGTCGTTCCACCCGAACGACCACACGCATATCGAGCCAGTGCGATATGGCAAGGGCAGCAACCTCATCGGGCTCTTGCAAGCGGTTCTGGTGGACGGCGGTGGACGCATCCCGCGCCTCCTCAAGGCGATCATCGTCATGCTCATGCATCCGTTGACCACCGCCCGCAGCCTGTCGGTGCGCCGGTGGTCCGAACGCACGATCATCGCGCTGGTGATGCAGACGGTCGACAACTCGATCGAATTGACCTCGCGCCGAGGCAGATTCGGGCCGATCCTGCGCAGCCGGCCGGGCGCCGGAGATCCGCCACCGCGCTGGATACCGGAGGGACACACGGCCGTCCGGGCGGTGGCCCGCGAGATCGACGGCGATCCCGGCGGCTCCGTCGTCGACCTGCTGAACATCCCGATGACCGCCCACTTCCTCGGCGGATGCTCGATCGGCACCAGCGCCGACGATGGTGTGGTCGACGCCTACCATCGCGTGTTCGGGCATCCGGGACTGCACGTCGTCGACGGTTCGACGGTGTCGGCGAACCTGGGCGTCAACCCGTCGCTCACCATCACCGCCCAGGCCGAACGCGCCCTCGCGATGTGGCCCAATGCCGGCGAACTGGATCGGCGTCCACCCCTCGGCAGCGTCTACTCGCCGATCGAGCCGACGCAGCCGCTGCACCCGACGGTTCCGACCCACGCGCCCGGGGCGCTGCGGCTGCCAATCACGCCCGTACGTCAGCGAGCGTGACCCGATTTCCACCGACGCGCGCTGTCCACCACTGGTTGATCTCGACAGGTCCCCTCCTCTCCCTGACGTGCGTTATCGCACAATTGTTCGAGCGTGCGGTAAGCTCGCGCCATGACCGCCGGCATGCAGACGTCGCTGTTCGACGCCGATGAGTCGGCGCCGACCCTGAGAGAACTGCACGGCGCCACACGCCGACGACACCTGTCCGACGGCGCCTGGGTGGACTTACGGCCGGGCTGGGTGGGGTCGTCGGTGCCGCTGTTCGACGCCCTGCACGAGTACGTGCCGTGGCGGGCCGAACGTCGCCGCATGTACGACCGCGTCGTCGACGTGCCGAGGCTCGTCGCGACCTTCCAGGCCGATCAACCCCTGCCCGAGCCGCTGCTCAGCGAGGCCCGGCAGGCGCTCAGCGCCCACTACCGCGACGAGTTACCCGAGGGATTCGCCACCGCCGGGCTGTGTCTCTACCGGGACGGGTCCGACTCGGTGGCCTGGCACGGCGATCGGTTCGGCCGTGGCGCGACGCACGACACCATGGTCGCGATCCTGTCACTCGGTGCGCCGCGAGTCCTCGCGCTGCGGCCACGGACGGGCGGTGCGTCGCTGCGATTCACGTTGTCGTCGGGCGATCTGCTGGTGATGGGCGGCAGCTGCCAGCGGACCTGGGAACATGCAGTTCCCAAGGCTCGCGGAGCCGGCCCGCGGATCAGTGTTCAGTTCCGTCCGCCCGGTGTGTGGTGAACCGAACTGCGGCCGACGTCGACGCGCATGCTTTAATCGAATCGTTATAAACCGACCTGAGAGAGTTCGATGAAGCGCACGTACCTGACTTCGATCACCGCCGCCATGCTTGCCGCATCCGCCATCACCGTCGCCGCCGGATCATCGTCGGCCGACCCGTTCGGCAGCGCGTCAGGAAGCCTGGATTCCGGCAGTGCTGCTCTCGGCTCCTCGAGCAAAAAGCCGCAGCACTACGGCAAGCTGGGTCGTCCCGACGCCCCGAACGGCGTCAAGTCGATCAACGTGTGGGTCTACACGCCCAACAAGACTCCCGAGATCAGCCCGAGCGTGTACCCGCGCAACACCCGCATCGGCGTGAAGTGGAACTCGACCATCGACGCCGGCAATGTCATCGACGGCAACGAGTGCAAGATGTCCGTCGTGCTGTCGGGCCCGAAGATCCCCAAGAAGGCCGCCGTCACCAAAACCGCCGACTGTACGGCGGTGAAGTCGTACCAACTGAAGACCGCGGGCGACTACAAGATCACCGTCACCGACGGCGTCTCGGGTGCGTCGAACTCGATCAAGTTCACGCTGCAGTAAGGGGACCGGAGCGAAACTCGCACTCACAACAGTGCGCGGTGGAGCGCTCTTCGGATCTGCGACCCACCCGCCGACGTTGTCAGCGATCGTAGAGGCGGGAAGAGCGCGATCTCGTCGCAGTAACCGCATTCTTGGCCAGATACCGCCAGCGTGATCGGAAACCGCTGGTGCGCACCGGGTTTCTCACCAGACACGCGGTTTCTGGATCGCGACACGCCGACCATGCGTCTCGGCGGCGGCCTCGGAAACCGTCTCGCCGCACGCGGACGCTTCCCGCTCAAGGGGTGCTCGCGACTATCGATCGGCGCGTTCCGCGGAACGCGCCGCACGCTCGCGGCACCCGCGGAAAGTAGGGGAAGAAAACTCGTCCCCTACCCTTGGAGTTTTCCCCTAGGAATTTCTAGGGGACGACTGTGAACCCCGGGGAAGAAGTTCTTCCCCTATTTTCAGGGACAGAGCACTGCGGCGTTTGCCCAGGTCAGAGCGTCGGTCACCGAACTCTTCGGATCAGCCAGGCCTCAGATCTCGAACGTCACCCCGGTGAGCTTCTCCGACAGCGACCACAGGCCGTCGCGGAAGGCGACGTCGTCGGCCTTCTTGTTGTAGCGCGACCGCCCGGGAGGGCCCTGGAGTCCGAAATACTTTTTCGGGCCGAAGAACTCGCCGGACTTCACGTCGGGAACGGTTGCGGCATAGAGGGTCGGCAACGCGCCGTCGGCCGCCGATTGCGCGATCGGCAATTTGTTACCCAAGCGCGCCAAACGATCGCTGAAGGTCTCCGTGCGACCCTGCAATTCGGTTGCGGCGTAACCCGGATGGGCGATGAGTGACTTCACCGGCGAGCCGCTCGCCGACAGCCGCGCGGCCAGTTCCTTGCCGAACACAAGGTTGGCCATCTTGGAGTCGCCGTAGGCCTGCCAACGCTTGTAGCGCCGCTTCTCCCAGTTGAGATCACCGAGGTCGATGCGGCCGATCTGGTGGGCACCTGACGACAAGGTGACGACGCGATCGGCGATCTTGGGCAACACCAGGCCGGTGAGCGCGAAATGCCCGAGATGGTTTGTGCCGATCTGCATTTCGAAGCCATCGGCGGTCCGACTCAGCGGCACAGCCATGAGGCCGGCGTTGTTGACGAGGACGTCCGCGCCGTCGAAGGCGTCGGCGAACGCGCGCACGGATTTCAGATCGGCGAGGTCGAGTTGGGCGACGGTGGCCTTGGACCCCAACTCGGCTGCGACCACGTCGGCCTTGGCGGTGTTGCGGCACGCCAGGATCACCTCGGCACCCGCGCGGACCAAGGCCTTCGCGGTCTGCGCACCCAGCCCGCTGTTGGCGCCGGTGACCACAAACTTGCGTCCCGTCTGATCCTCGATGTCCGCACTCGCCCAGTCACTCACGTGCAATCCTCCCGGTTGTGGTGTTTCCCACGCTGTTGACGAGACCGCGCCGCGTCAACGACGCAACCTGCGTCACCAGCCGATCATGTTGAGCGGCAATCGCAATGGGTTGGTGCCGACCAGTCGTCGGGCCGGTTTCAACAGCCCGGAGAACAGGCCGGCCGACGGCGTGCGCGCCACCACCTCGACCGGCGCGAAGCATTCGGTGGGTTCGGTCCGGCCGCGCACCACACGTGTGCCGAGCAACTGCCACTGCTGCGCTTCGGCGCCCGCCGTGTGCACCGCCGCACCGCTGGCCAGTACCGAGATACGACCGGTCTTGGCCATGTCGGCGAGCCGGGCGCACTCGTTGACCGGGTCGCCGATCACGGTGTACTCGTAGCGCTGCTCGGCGCCGATGTTCCCGGCGAACGCCTCGCCGTAGGACACCCCGATCCCCCAGCCGATGTCGAGGTTCTCGGCGAGACGGTCGGTGAGGTCGCGCGCCGCCGCGAGTGCCGCGGCCGCCGGATTGCTGATGTCGACGGGAGCACCGAACACAGCAAGTGCGGCATCACCCTCGAACTTGTTGACGAAACCCGAATGTTGGTCGACGACGTCGGCGACGATTCCGAAGAACGAGTTGAGCAGGCGGGCGGTGTCGTCGGGTCCCCGTTCGGCCGCGATCGCCGTGGAGCCGACGATGTCCACGAAGAGCACTCCCACGTACGCCTTGGTGCCGTGCAATCCGAGTCCGCGTTCCATCGCGAGTTCGGCGACCGTGCCGCCGACGTGCCGTGCGAAGATCTCGCGCATCCGGTCCCGCTCCTCGAGGCCGTCCACCATCTCGTTGAAACCATGTTGCAGCACACCGAGTTCCGACGAGTCGTACACCGGGACCCGCGCGTTGAGGTCGCCGCGATCGACACGTTCCACGGCCCGGCGCATCTCGGTTAGCGGATCGGTGATGGCCTTGCCGACCAAGAAGATCACGCGCGCACCGGCCAGCAGTCCGACGATGGCCAGCACCACCGTCGTCCAGTCGACCGCCCCTTGCACGTCGGGCAGCATTCCGGTCCAGCGTCCGACATTCACGACCAGCAGCCCGACCATCGGGACCGCCGAACTGACCGCCCACACCGCCAGCATCCGGCCGCGAACACCGTGCAAGACGTGGATGGCGGGGAAATCGTGGAGCGCGGCAACCGACATCGGACGCGCGGCACGCTCGGCGAACAGATACGTGAGGCAACCGCTGGAACAGCCGGCCATCGTGAATGCCACCGCCACCCCGGACAACGTCTTGACGGTGAGGTCGTCGGCCGCAAGCGCGTAACAGATCACCGCCGCGCTCCACGCGACCATCGTGCCGAAGACCTGATGACGTGGAATGCGCTGCACCGCCCGACGCCGATCATGGTCGGCCGGTGCGCAGCTGATGAACCACTGCAACTGCGGGCGCAACACTGCCACGCCGAGCACCACGTTGATGACCATGCCGACCACCACGGCGAAGATCACCGCGGGGAAATTGGGTGCCCCGAGCGTGGTTTCGAAGGTCAGTTGCCCGCCGTTGTAGGCGAGTTGCACAAGCAGGAAGGTCTCGAGGCCGATCAGAGCGTTGCTGCCCACGATCGCCAACACCGCCACCACCACGGCATAGCGTGCGATTCGCGTGCGCATGACCGGCCCGATGCGCGCCCAGCCTCGTGGCGTCGACACCTTGTCGAGACCCCAGGCGAGGGAGGCACGACGACGACGCAGACGCGTCCAGAACCCACGAGCGCGTCTCCCGCGCGTTCGTGTCATCGCTGCTCCTACCTTTCACTGGTAGTCGCAGCGTACCGAGCGCGATGCAGATCAGACAGCGCCATACGGCCCAAGACGACGAGGCCGGCTCCGCGGGGATGTTCGCGGTGCCGGCCTCGTACTCATCGGCGATGTCGACAGGTCATGCCGACAAAGCCGAGCCAGGTGGGATCAGGCGGCGGGCTGGCCTGCCTCGATCTCCAGGGTGATGGTGACCTTGTCACCGACGACAACGCCGCCACCCTCGAGCGGCATCTCGATGTCGATGCCGAAGTCCTTGCGGTTGATGACGGTCTTGGCCTCGAAGCCCGCGACCGGGCCCTGTCCCATGCCGGGGTTCACGCCGTTGAACTCGAGTTCGAGCTCGACCGGCTTGGTGACGCCCTTGAGGGTGAAGTCGCCGGTCAGGACGTAATCATCGCCCTTGGGAGCAACGCCGGTGGACACGAAGGTCGCCGTCGGGAACTTCTCCGCGTCGAAGAAGTCGGCCGAACGGATGTGGCCGTCGCGCTGGTCGTTGCCGGTGCTGATGGAGGTGACGTCGATCTCGGCCTGCACCGACGGGGTGCCGTCCTCGGCGACGGTGATGGTGCCGCTGAAGGTGCCGAACTTGCCGCGGACCTTGCTCACCATGAGGTGCTTCACAGAGAAGCCGACGGTGGAGTGGACAGGGTCGATCGTCCAGGTGCCGGCTGCGATCGGAGCGGTGACGGTTGCTGCAGTCATTGTGGTTCTCCTTGAGGTCTGTCAGGTCTGTGGACCGTCTCGGCCCATCACCACTCTAAACGGACCGCGGTCCGATTCGATTCCAGGTCCGTGAAAAGAGTTGATGTGATCCGCACCACAGTCGGCGTTGCGCGCCTATGACCAGGCGAAAACGGGTTGTTCGAAACCATCGACGCGAGTGTGGCGCTCCCGCAGGACCACCTCGGCGAACTGATAGATGACCGCGGCGGTCGGCGCATGAACCAGTGCCCCGACTATCGGCAGCTGAATCACCGGCCGCGGCGACTGCGGAATCGTCAAGAAACGCGGTTCGACGCCGAGTTCGTCGAACGTCACGAAGAAGATCTGGGCCACCTCGTCCGGGTTGGGCACCGGTTCGAACGCGTCGTCGGCCCAGCAGACGATCGGCGTCATCACGAAACCCGACCGCGTCCGGTAGTCGTCGAGCAAGCCGATCACCGACGACGCGTCGAGCTCGATGCCCAGTTCCTCGTGCAACTCCCGCAACCCGGCGGTGATCGCGTCCTCACCGGGATCGAGCCGGCCGCCGGGCAGGGCGTACTGCGCGGCATGGCGTCGCATGGTGGCGGGTCGCTTCATCAGCCAGATGCCCTGCGCACCATCCCGTTCGGCGATGACCACCGCAACCGCGGCCGGCCGGGTGTCGGCGGCAGGAGCGGGTCGGCGTTCGAAGCCAGCCATGCGAGCGGTCACTTGGGCACGGTCGAGGTGGTCCATTCCTTCAGTTGATCACGTGCTGGTCGGTGCGTCACATGTGCACGTTGTCGTGGTCGCCGGCCGCGGTGACAACCTGCGCCTGCGACAGGTGATAGGCGATCACACTCAGCGCGAACAGACCCAGCGCCAGGTTCGCCAGCGCGCCGAAACCCTCGAGCGCGAAGTCGACGAGCGCATTGGACAACGTGAACACCAGTGCACCGAGCCGCAGGGAGCGCAGCGGCCACAGCGTTGCGCCACGTCGGCGTGCGATCATCGCGGGCAGCGTCAGTGCGAGAGTGATCACGCCACTGATCAGCAGAATCCACGTCGCGATGTGACTACGGCTCAATTCGAGGTAGATGTCCACGTCGCCCCGTCGACCCTCGTGGAAGTAGAAGCTCAACGTGCCGGCGACGACCGTGACCGCCGACAGGAACGCCAGCCCCCAGCCGACGATCGAGACCCAGCGCGGACTCCGCAGGAACCCGGGCACCAGCCGGATCGCTCGATCGCGCCACTGCATCAACCGGTCCGGGGTGTCGGCGCTCGACGCGAGCACGCCCCGGATGTTCGCGACCAGCGCGGGATCGCCCCCACGATCTTCGGCAAAGCTCAGCAGTTCGGTCGCCTGTTCGCGTCGTCGGGCCGGAAGTCCGTGCGCCACACCGTCGGCCGCGATCGACGCCGCGTTGGCGAGCGCCTCGGCCGTGGTGGGTTTGCGGACATCGCGCACGATCCGGCTGATCAGCAGGATGAGCACGACGAGGATGTACATGATCTCGGCCGACGGGCCGTAGAAGTAGTCGTTGTCCCGGGTGACGAACTTGCCCACCTCGTCGAGGAACAGTCCGAATCCGATGCCGCCCATGATCACCGCGACCACACGTGGCACTGCACCGAGGAACAACCACCCGGTGATCAGCGCGAGCATCATGAGCGCGCCGCCCCACAGCGCGTGGGCTATGTGCAGATTGCCGCCGCCGACCTGGGGATATCCCGTCAACGCGAGGTAGGCGCGGGTCACCAGGATGGTCGTGATGGCGACGATGAGGAACCACTCGACCGCCACCGCACCGTAGGCGCTGCGCACCAGGACAGCGGTCGGACGAACCGGCGCGACCCGACCGGTTGCGGGCGTGGGTGGCGTCATGGCGATCAGTAGGGCGTCGGGATTCGACGGAGCTCGAGATCGGGACTCTGATACTTCCCGGTTTTGCGTTTCGGCAGTTCGATGTCGGGCTTCGCGAGCGGCGTGTAGGGAATCTGCCCGAGCAGGTGCGTGATCACGTTGAGACGACCCCGCTTCTTGTCGTCGGTGTTGACCACATACCAAGGCGCCCAACCGGTGTCGGTGAAACGGAACATGTCGTCGCGCGCCCGCGAGTAGTCGTCCCAGTGGGTGTAGGACTTGAGGTCCATGGGCGACAGCTTCCAATACTTGCGAGGGTCGTCGATGCGGCTCTGCAACCGGAGGGTCTGCTGGTCCTCACTCACCTCGAGCCAGTACTTGAGGAGGATGACACCGGAGGCGACCACAGCTCGCTCGAATGCTGGTGCGTCGGTGAGGAATTGCTGCGTCTGCTCCGGCGTGCAGAACCCCATCACCTTCTCCACCCCCGCCCGGTTGTACCAACTGCGGTCGAAGATGACGACCTCACCGCCGGCGGGCAGGTGCTTGACGTAGCGCTGGATGTACATCTGCGACTTCTCGCGGTCGGTCGGCGCGGGTAACGCGACCACCCGGAAGACCCGTGGGCTCACCCGCTGGGTGAGGGCCTTGATGACGCCGCCCTTGCCTGCCGTGTCGCGGCCCTCGAAGACGATGCACACCTTGGCGCCCGTCGATCGCACCCACTCCTGCAGCGCAACGAGTTCCGCGTGCAGCTTCTTGAGCTCCGGCAGATACTCCTTGTTCTTCATGGGACCCGGAACTCCGGGTTCGTCGTCGTGGCTCTTGTCGCTCTTCTTCTTGCCCACTGCGAATCCTCACCATTGCGAATCGTCTCTGCCGGATTCCGTGAACTTTACGACGTCGCCGTCGACCGGCGCGGGACTGTGGCCGTGTCGTCACCTGACCGATCCGTGAGCTTGGTTTCTCGATCACCACACAACGCGTGTTGTTCGGATTCGCCTCATGTATCCCGCGGTGCAGCGGCCGGGCCTGGATACCGCACTCCGTCAACCGGCCCGGCGGAGACCCAGAAACGACAAAACCACCTGTTACCAGGTGGTTTTGTGGTGGCCAGGGCCGGGATCGAACCGGCGACCTTCCGCTTTTCAGGCGGACGCTCGTACCAACTGAGCTACCTGGCCGGACGGTGCCGGTGGAAATACCGAAACCATTGGCGACCCTGACGGGACTCGAACCCGCGACCTCCGCCGTGACAGGGCGGCGCGCTAACCAACTGCGCCACAGGGCCTTGTTCTGTTGTGTTACCCACCAACCCGCAAGGGGAGGGCAAGCGTACCCCCTACGGGATTCGAACCCGCGCTACCGCCTTGAAAGGGCGGCGTCCTAGGCCGCTAGACGAAGGGGGCCGGTGTTCTCCGTTGGGAGCCGACTCAGCTTAGGACACGGCGTCGTGAATACACAAATCGTTAGGTCACGGCCCAAAACGGTCACTTCGATGAGGTTGCCATCGCGCTCGCTTTCCGAGTGCCATGGCAACCTCATCGTCGTGCAGGGTGAGTCGGAAGTGTCACTCTCGTCGCGCTACACTCGTCAGCGCAACAAGCCCCTTTAGCTCAGTTGGTAGAGCTACGGACTTTTAATCCGCAGGTCCTCGGTTCGAGCCCGAGAGGGGGCACCGACGGTCAGAAGTAGACGACCATAAGCTGGGCCAGGAAGACCTTGACGATCATGCTCACCGGGAACAGCACTGCGTAGCCCACAGCGACCCGTTGATCGGGCACCCGCGCCATCGCGAACGCGTACGGCGCCGGATTCAGTTGGGACCCGGTGAGCCCGCCCAGCGAACGTGCCGTCCCGAATCGCAGTAGGTAGCGCAGCCCGACGAGGCAGATCAGCGCATGCGCGGCGGAGATGCAGAATCCGAGTACGACGAGCTGCAGACCGCTGTCGCCGAGGGCGTCGACGAGACCGGCGCCGGAACCGATACCCACCGCGGCAAGAAAGATCAGCAACGAGAACTGGTTGAGCGTATTGGTGACGTTGCCGGGCAGGGTCCAGACGATCGGCCCGGTCCGGCCGATCGCTCCCAGAACCACCCCGATGATGAGTGGAGCCGTGGCAGTGCCGAGGATCAACGTGCCCCCGCCGGGCATCGGGATCTCGACGAAGGCCAGCACCAGCCCGATGGTCAGACCGAGACCCAGGCCGATCGCGTTGATGTCGCCAGCGCCGCGTTCGGAGTCGCCGAGTTCTTTCGTGATCTCAGCCAGGCGGTCACGCGGTGCGGTCACACGCAGACGGTCGCCACTCTGCAGGATCAGGTCTGGAGTCGCCACAAGATCGATGTCGCCACGACGCACGCGGCTGACAACTGCGTCGAACCGTTCCTCCATCCGTAGCTCGTGCAGTTGGCGACCGACCATGGTCCGGTTCGACAATGTGACACGTCGAAAGTCGATCGAACTGCGGTCGAACCACGGCTCGCGGTCCGCGAGACGGCCGAGATCGTCGACGACACGGGCGATCTCGTCTTCGCGCGCAGTGATGGTGAGCAGATCACCGTCGGCGATGGGTTCGGCGTCGTGCGCGACGACGGTGCGTCCGTCGTGCGTCAGCCTCGACACCACGGCTTCATATCGCGCGGACAAGCCGGCGACGGTGAGGCCCGGATCGCCCACCACCTCGAGGGTCCGCACGAGGATCGGGTACACCTTCTCGCGATCCTCGCGGTTCGGCCTGCTCCGGCCGACACTGATCAGCCAGGCACACGACAGAATCGTCAGGAGAACAGTGATCGGATAGGCCACCGCGTAGCCGATCGCCGGTTCCGCCGGAACGGCTCCACCGTCAGCGAGTTGTTCTTGCACGGCGCCCAGCGCTGCGGTGGCGGTTCCGGCCCCGGAGAACGCGCCGGCGATCGTCCCGATGTCGAAGCCGAGCAGATTGCCGACACCCAGCGCGGTCCCCGCCATCGCAAAGATCGCGACAACCGAGACCAGCACAGGTTTCCATCCGGTCCTGATTGCGTTGACGAATGCGGGACCCGCGGCAATGCCCACCATGTAGCAGAAGACGCACAGCGAGATGCTGGTGATGATCTGCGGAACTTCGATGTCGCCGTCGATCGCCGTCAGCGCAAGCCCGACGAACAGTGCGCCTGCCGGCCCGAACGACACCGGACCAAACGGAATCCGACCCACCAGACTTCCGACCCCGACCGCGAAAAACAAAGCAAGAAGCGGGCTTTCGACGAACCAGTGCACCGTTGCTCCTGACGTGGAACTGTGTCGATCCAGGTAGGGCAATCCTATGGCGCGGCGACGCGAGACGTCACGTCATTCACCGACTGATCCGCATTTTTCGCCTCACCCGGCGGGCTGACGCTCCCCCACCGTCACCGCGTCGACCGCCTCGACGAACGGCGGGATGAACCATTCCGCGCCGAGGACGCAGCAGGCGTGTCCGCCGTCGACCTCCAAACGTTGCGCACCGCGGATGCCGTCGACGAGCAGTTGCTGACGCTCCGGCTCGACCACCTTGTCGCGGGTGGACACCACCACCGCGGTGGGCACGTCGATCTCACCGAGCCAGTCGCGCGAATCGAAGCGGCCCAGGCCGTCACCGAAGTCACCCATGTGCGAGAGCGGGGTCGAGAAGAACTGCCGCATCGCCCACACCGAGGTGTGCGACGTCGTCTTGTTCAGACTCTTCTCCGACGGCCGCGGCAGGCGCCGGTAGATCGGGGCGAGAAACCGTCCGGTACGCTGCGCACGCTCACGGTGTTCGGGATCGTGGGTGCTGAAATACGGTCCGGTGGAACACAATACGAGCCCCGACACCCGACTCGGGTGTCGACGCCACACCAGCTGGGCGATTCCGCCGCCCATCGAGAACCCTGCTGCGGTGAACTTGTCGATACCCAGTACGTCGGCCAGGGCGACGACGTCGTCGGCGCAGTCCTCGAGATCGAAGCCAGGTGACGTGATCCCGCGACCATGCCAGCGATGGTCGAGGGTGATCACGCGATAGCGCTTGTTCAGCGCAGGAATCGAGGGGTACCAGCACAGCAGCCCGGTGGTGAGCACCGAGTGCAACAGGAACACCGCGGGTGCGTCGCGCGGACCGGAGTCGGTGACAAAGGTCCGGCCACGACCCGGCAACTCGACCATCTCGCCGGTCGGCAGATCGCGCGCCGGATACGGCTTGAGGACGTGGTTGAAGGCACGCGCAACGCTCGAGAAGATGGCAGGACTCACCGCATCGACGGTACGCGCAGGGAGCCACGCCCGCGCGGGTCCGCGAGACAAAACCGACCACCCGTCCCGCCTGTGATCTAGCTCATGCGATGCTGGAGTGATGATGGACATCGCTCGTCCGAAGATCGAGGGCTCGATCGCCGTCGGCGAGAACAAACGACGCATCGGATTCGCCGAGTTCGGGTCGGCCTCGGGCCGGCCGGTCGTGTGGCTGCACGGCACACCCGGGGCACGTCGTCAGATCCCGACCGAGGCCCGCGAGTACGCTGCCACGCACGGCATCCGGCTGATCGGCCTGGACCGTCCCGGCGTCGGATCGTCGACTCCGCACCGCTACGTGAACGTCGCCGAGTTCGCCGACGATTTCGCCACCGTCGCCGACGCCCTGGGCATCGAGGAATTCGCGGTCATCGGCCTCTCCGGCGGCGGCCCGTACGCGCTGGCCGTGTCGCATGCGATGCCGGAGCGGGTGGTCGCGGCGGGCATCCTCGGCGGTGTCGCACCCACTGTGGGCCCCGACGCCATCGGCGGCGGCGCGATGCGGATCGGCACGCTGCTGGCACCCGCGGTGCGGGTCGCGGGCGCACCGATCGGACAGGTGCTGAGCGCCATCCTCGGCGTCGCACGCCCGATCGCCGACCCCGCCATCAGCATCTACGGTCGCCTCTCCCCGCAAGCCGACCGAGAGATCCTGGCCCGCCCTGAGTTCCGGGCGATGTTCCTCGACGACCTGCTGCACGGCGGGAGCCGACGCATGGAGGCGCCGTTCGCCGATGTGGTTGTGTTCGCCCGGGATTGGGGGTTCCGCGTCGGCGACGTGAACGTCCCGGTCCGCTGGTGGCACGGCGACCACGACCACATCATCCCGTACTTCCACGGCGAACACATGGTGAACCTGCTGCCCGACGCCAAACTGTTCGAGCTGGCCGGGGAAAGCCACATCAGCACGCTGCACATGGCCACCGACATCCTCGAGGAACTCGGCGCCATCTGGGATCAGCCGCGCGCGATCCGCTGAATCGAAGCGCGGCAGTCAGTTCGGCGACGTCGCCGACAACCCCGCCGCCAGGCCGAGCACCACGGCCATGACCAGCATCTCGACGACGCCCGATCGGATCGACGCGGCCTCGGTCCTCCGATGCCGCTGGGCCGCGGGCACCCAGCGGGTGCGATGCCACCAAGCGATGCCGAGCAGCACGCAGAGGCCGACGCTCTTGGCCAGGAGCACCCGGCCGTAGCCGGTGGTGACGAGTTCGGTCACCCCACCGACTTCGACGAGGCCGGCAACCACGCCGGTCACCGCGACCACGCCGACTGCCCACGGGGCCCGCTGCGAGAACGCGGGAAGTGTTG